>CAZPCV010000029.1:0-17142 GCA_964585245.1 uncultured Gammaproteobacteria bacterium | reverse complement strand
ATATTTAGTATATAATACTAATTTATACCACTATATGTTGCGTATTTACAGTATACCAAATAACTTAAAAGACGACAATTGAGCACAGTGGATATTTTTGACACACCTCCAACAATCGGCAAATTTAGCCCAGATATGAGGTATCTACAACAAATTGTAAACGATTAAGAGTGCTTCATTTAAAAAATCCTGTTTTTAAAAAAGTACTTGTCAAATTCATCACCTCCGGCGCGTTCATAATAAAGGTGTGGTAACGCTCTACAATCGCTAGCGGCTCACTCTCACTATAGCGAGCTTGTGCCACCGATACTTTGCCATCTTTGGTACTGGCTATTACTCCAAATTTTGTATCAGGCTTGCCCAGCGACGCCAATACCTCGCTGCCTGGGCTTAAATCTTTGAGGCACGGCCCCAATAACCAATTAAACACTGCGAAACGAGATAAAAAAGCAGTCGTTTGACTGCCATGATTTGGCGGCGAAATGGCCACAAAGCGCCCGAAATTATTGATGTCGGTATGAGCCAAAAAATAACGAACAATTATTCCTCCTAGAGAATGGGTAACAAAATGTATTGGGCGATCCTCTTCGAGCCCTTGTACCACCGGAGCGAGATAACGCCTGGTAATTTCTACCACTCCATTGCGGCGAAATGGATACCCGACATTAACCACTTCAAATCCCTGTCTTTCTAAAAATCGACCAAGCCTGCCCATAGATTTCTTGGAACGTAAAAAACCATGGACAAGCACAATATATGGTTTCTGGTAACTCATATAATAGTTTTGTTGATCTACATTTTTTTCAAAAAAATTATAACGTACTAGTTTGCATGTGAACTATATTTTTTCGGAGGCAGCGGGAAAAACACGCTGACACGGCGGCGATACTCCGCGAATTCCGGTTTAGCCGCCATCTTTTTTTCGAGCAATGGAATGCCAGAAACTTTTAGAATCAAAAAGGTAATGGTCAGCGGCCCCACTATCGAAACATACCCGTTCGGGACAGCCCAAGCCAGCACCCAAATCCCCCACCATTGTGTTACTTCGCCAAAATAATTAGGATGGCGCGTGTAGGCCCACAGGCCGCTTTGCATCAATTTGCCTTTATTGGTCGGATTTTTAATAAACCGGGCTAATTGGGCGTCACCCACAACTTCAAAACAAAAACCCACCAACCACACACCCACTCCGACGAATTCCAAAATTCTCAATGATTGACCGTGGTTTTGGTTAATTACGAGCACTGGCAGCGCAATCAAAAAAAGTAACATGCCCTGTAAAAAATACACCTGCACATACGAACGAATGTAAAACCATTTCCCCCACGTTTGACGCCAGGCCAGGTAGCGATAATCTTCGGGTTTATTTCGGTTACGTTTAAAAATGTGCCAGGCTAACCGAGTACCCCACACGCTTACGAGGATATTTACCACTAACCCGCGAACACTAGTTTGCAATGAAAGAAAAAAAGATGCCCAGCTAATCAATACAAATCCCAGCCCCCACGCCACATCGGCCACATCATTTCTTTTTTTAACCAGCGAAACCACAAACCACAGGCTCATGTAAACCAGCATGCACAACCCTAGGGTGAAATAATAATTCATAAGCCAAGCTTATGCGCGATGCTATACGTTATGGCGGCTACCAAGGCAGAGAGTGTTGCGCCCCAGGCCAAATCCACGACAGTTACCAAGACCGGCCAATCTTTGGCCACAGCCAAATTGGTGAGGTCGTAGGTGGCATAGCACACCAACCCAAACAACGCACCAAACAAGAGGGCGTGAACTATTGATTTTTTCTCTATAGCCGGAGCTATCACAAATATCACGAGGCCTACAATAAAAATAAGATAAAAAATAATAGCAGCGAGCCAGTTTACATTTGGTTTCATCAACATGCCGATCTGTTCACGATAAAAATTTTTGGCTACGAGACCGAGCCACACCATATCGATAGCCAAGAAAACGGGCAAAGCGATGGCGTATAATTTTAAAAACATAGTAGTGCTTAAGTTAAAATAAGTGACTTTTAAAATAATGCGTTTATTACTGTTTATTTTACACGGCAAGCAGATTTTTAACAACCGAACTTTTAAGTTCTTTTATTCAGCCAACGTCAACTCAAAATCACCTTAATTTAAAGTGATGCTTGACAGACTATACCCTGTACCCTATACTAGAGGGTATATGAAAAAACCTACTCACAACCCAACCCGCAAACACGGGGAACCCAACACCAAAGCACGCAAAGTTATTAACATGGCGATCGGCAGCGTCGCCAAGATCCCCCAAATGATCGATGACGGGCGGTACTGTCCGGAAGTTATTCAACAAATCGACAGCGTGATTGGCCTATTACGCAGCGCTCGCACCGAACTGCTGAAAGGCCATTTGGAATCCTGTCTGGCCGAAAGACTAAAAACCGATAAAGACGGATCTATCAAAGAATTACTTAAAATCTACAACATGCAGTAAATTTTATTTTTTAATAAACGCAAATAATGCATATGTCTAAAATCTCTACCACTCTCGCCATTTCTCTTATAGTTGTTGCCAGTATTTTGGGTTGGCTGACTGGATACGCCAGTACTCCGGAATACAAAACGACCATGTACGATAAAAGCACCATGGATTTAGGTCGCCCCGACCGAACGCTTGATTTGCGCTATATAAACGCCATGATTGCGCACCATCGAGGCGCCATGCTCTTGGCCGACCAAGCCAGCACGATCACCAAGCGCCCAGATATAAAAGAGTTGTCTACAAAAATTCTTCAAGACGAACCAAAAGCCATTGCCGAACTCTATACTTGGAAAAAAGAATGGTATGGCGATACCAAACAGGTTAAAGATCCGATAGTTGCGCACCTCGGAACATACGACGAAAAATTCGACCTGCGTTTCCTTAACGCACTGATCGCCCATCACGAAGCGGGCCTCTTGATGACCAAAGAAATAAAAACTAAGTCCAACCGGAATGAAATTTTGAACAATGCCGATGCGGTTGAAACGTTTCTTACTACCACCTTAAAAATATTTAAAGACTGGAGAGCGCAGTGGTATACCATTTAATAAAAATCTCTCTATGTTACATACCACCCTAAAAATTAAAGGGATGCATTGTGCCAGCTGTGCCACAATTATCACTAATAAAATTTCCAAGGTACCAGGCATTCATTCTGTTGACATTAATTTTGCCACCGAAAAGGCAGCTGTTTCGTTCGACCCAGATAAAACTTCCGTTCGTCAGATGAATGACGAAATCGAAAAACTGGGATATATTTTTATCGATGAATCAGCGAAGTTAATCGCCCCAAATCGTATCGCGGGTAGCGCTTCAAAAGAATCAAAAATAAAGGAATTGGAGATACTGAAATCCAAAACCAAGTTTGTGCTCCCCATCGCGCTCCTGGTCTTTGTACTTATGATGTGGGAAATTGGCGCAAAACGGTTTTATTCGATTCCCAATCTTCCTGTGCCAATGTCTACCTTTAACACTATTTTGATGGTGGTGGCCACAATGGTACTATTCTGGATTGGACAGCCGTTTTTACGGGGAATGGTGACATTTTTTAAATACCGCGTGGCCAACATGGACACACTTATCGGCATCGGAACTTTCGTCGCATATTTGTACAGCTCCGTCATCACCCTCTTCCCGCTTGCGCGTACTGCCCTATATCTACCAGAGACCACCTACTTTGATGTTACGATTGTGGTTACTGGTTTTGTGATGCTAGGAAAATATCTGGAGGCACGATCCAAACTTCGCACCGGTGAAGCCCTAGAAAAACTTCTTAACCTCCAGGCAAAAACGGCCCTAGTCTGGCGCCATGGCATAGAAACAGAAGTGGCGTTAGAAGAAGTAAAAACGGATGACATTATTATAGTAAAGCCGGGTTCAAAAATTCCGGTTGACGGAGTGATCGTGGAGGGGCACTCGTCTATCGATGAATCAATGATTACCGGAGAACCAATTCCTGTTGATAAAAAAGTTGGAGATGTGGTGGTAGGAGGCACGATAAACAAACACGGGAGCTTTAAATTTAGAGCCACCAAAATCGGAGCCGATACCCTACTCGCCCAGATCATTAAAATGGTTGAAGATGCCCAAGGGTCAAAGGCGCCCATTCAAGCACTGGCAGATAAAATTTCCAGCATCTTTGTTCCATCAATACTGATTATTGCAGTGGCCGCACTCGCGTTATGGCTCATTATCGGCACGGCTACACTTGGCTTCTCAACTGCCCTTTCCTATGGCCTTTTGTCTTTTGTTGGTGTCCTCGTGATCGCCTGCCCGTGTGCTCTGGGCCTCGCTACACCCACCGCGATAATCGTGGGCGTGGGTAAAGGGGCCGAGCGTGGTATCCTTATCAGAAACGCCGAAGCGCTCGAAAAGCTCAGTCGTGTAGACACGGTGGTGTTTGATAAAACAGGCACCATCACAGAAGGAAAACCACAAGTGACTGATATTGTTTCTCTCGATACGACTTGGACTGAACCAGAAATTCTTCGCCTCAGCGCCAGTCTGGAAAAACTTTCTGAACACCCGCTGGCAAACGCGGTAGTAAATAAAGCGGCTGCGCAAAACCTAACGCTCGAAACCGCGCAGCATTTCAAGGCTTTAGAAGGCATAGGAGTTGAAGGTTCGGTTAGTGGCCACCATATATCCATCCGCAAACCATCGCAAAATGAATCCGAACAACCTGCTATCAAAACACTCCAAGAGCAAGGAAAGACAGTAATTGTCATTGCAATTAACCAAAAATCAGCGGGCCTGATCGCGCTTTCGGACACATTAAAGCCAGCCTCTAAAGACGCTGTAGCCAAACTTCATGCTAACCACATTAAAGTGGTAATGCTCACGGGCGATAATTACGCGGCTGCCCGCTTTATCGCAAAACAGGCGGGTATCGATACGGTAGTGGCAGAAGTATTGCCCCAAGATAAAGCCGGGAAAATAAAAGAGTTGCAAGACAATGGATCGATTGTCGCCATGATTGGCGACGGAATTAACGATGCTCCCGCACTGGTGCAGGCAGATGTCGGTATTGCTATGGGTACGGGTACCGATGTGGCGATTGAGTCGGCGGGAATTACACTTCTGGGTGGCGATATTTCAAAGATTGCCCAAGCAATAAAAATATCACAAATCACCGTGCACGGAATAAAACAAAATCTTTTTTGGGCCTTTGCTTTTAATGTGATTGGTATCCCGCTGGCAGCTGGATTATTCTACCCATTATTTGGATGGTTGCTAAACCCTGCCTTTGCTGGCCTGGCTATGGCTTTTTCGAGTGTGTTGGTGGTTTCGAACTCACTGCGGATTAAAGCTAAAAAACTATAATCATATGAACAAATATACATTCCATGTTTCTGGCACCCATTGCGCATCCTGCAAAATTCTGATCGAAGATATTCTTTGCCGCCAAGAAATTATTAAAAATGTTCAAGTAAATTTGGATAACCAAACCGTTCATATTACCACTGACAGCACCATCGATCCCGCAGAACTCGCGCGCTTACTTACCGATACAATTAAACAACACGGATATACTCTTTCGGTAGATAAAATTATTACGAAAAAAAACGTTGATGATAACATCTGGCTAGCAGTGCCTATCGGGCTATTATTCTTGACGCTATTTTTTCTGCTTCAAAAATCTGGTATTCTAAATATTGGCCTGGGCGGAAAAATTACCGCCGCGACAAGTTTTATTATCGGTCTTATCGCTTCGGTTTCCAGCTGTCTCGCTATAGTCGGCGGGCTGGTGCTTTCGCTTTCGGCAAATACCACACAGGATGACAGAACTACCGCACAAAAAACTTTTGCGCTCTTTCACGCAGGCAGGATGCTTGGGTTTGCTATACTAGGTGGACTACTCGGCCTCATTGGTAAAGCGATAGGAATTAACTCTATTTTTTCCTCTATTTTGGGCCTACTCGCTTCGACGGTAATGATCTTGCTTGGCCTTAATTTGGTGGGCACGTTCAAAACAAACAGGCTTACGCTCCCCAGTAGTTTATTTATTTGTTTTAAAAAAGCAGAACACACCATTCTCGCCCCCCTAATTATCGGCGTAGGAACATTTTTTCTGCCCTGTGGGTTTACGCAGTCTATGCAAATTGCCGCCCTTTCTAGCGGATCATTTATTTCGGGTTTAGCCTTAATGTTGGCTTTCGCCGCGGGCACATTCCCAATGTTGGCTCTGCTATCTTTTGGTTCGGCATCATTTGGGCAATCGAAGTATGCACCACTGTTTTTTAAATCAGCGGGCGTGGTGGTAATTGGGCTGGGGATTTTTTCTTTGCTTTCTGGGCTGGCTGGCGTGGGCCTTATCACTCCTTTGTTTAATATCTGATCATGTATGAACAAAATTGTATCGCTTATTATTATGGGTGCTCTGATAACCAGTATAGGAATTTTGTTTTTTGGTTTAAAGCCAAAAGATACTCCTTCGGGGCTAAATAGCGAAATAAAAAATGGTATTCAATATGTAACTATACAGGCCAAAGGCGGATATGCGCCTAGAGTTTCTGCTGCCAAAGCCGGTATTCCTACCAAACTAATCGTAAAAACTAGGGATACATACGATTGTTCTGCCTCTCTGGCTATCAAGCCGTTGCAATTTCAAAAAATTCTTCCGTCCAACGGCGAAGAGATTGTAGATATCGGTGTGCCACAAAAAAATATTTCACTACGCGGAGTGTGTAGTATGGGGATGTATAGTTTTGTGGTAAATTTTAATTAATTAAGAACAGCTATTCATGGAGAGCTGTTCTTAATTTACTTCTAACCAAGCTGCCCTTCTACTTCAACTTGAAACCCGCCATAAGCCATCTTTGTCATGTCAAATGGCATCGACATGTCACTGTTTCCTTCCATCTGCTTGCTCATTTCTTCCATGACTTTGGCATTGACTTCGTCTCGATGCTCTTTTGATTTAAAGACTATATAAGAAAACCAAACACTATCACTACTTGTGGCTCCAGCCATTTCTGGAAACGCACGGCCTTTTTGACCGCCCATTTCCTGTGGTTCAAGATCAGCACCGCGGCATTCATAGTACTCTAACGCGCCATGTCTCATCCACGCATCACGGCCGCCCTCAGCCATTTTCTTGTACTCCTCAACTTTATCCTGTGGGACTACAAGAACAAACCCATCTACATATTTCGCCATATTTTATTTATCTAACTAAATAAATTTTTACTAATAAAAAAATAAGTTTTTAAATTCGCTTCTTTACGATCTGCGGTGTGTTGGGGTTAAGTACCCCACCATTTCAATCAGTGTAATGGTTTATGTGACGGTTGTCGAGAGGCTAATTTGTGGGACTCGGATCAGGGCTCAGCGGACACGATGGACATTTAAAACAGTCTTAATATTTATTACGCCAGTGTATGATTATCAATAAATTTTATAACCAGTTACTTCTCCCCTGTTTATTCAGTTACAACAGATGTCCCCAAATAATTTTTTGAAAGCGTATGATACGAACGTGAGGCAAAGGCAAACAGTGTAACAACCAGTCCAATAAAACCGGTAATCGTAAATACAAGCGCGATACCACGCGCCGGTCCAACTCCAAACCATTTACCAATAAGATCTACTCCCCGGCCTGTAGTCATAAACGGTATAAATATAAACTGAGTCAAGGGGTCAATGAGAAAAGCTGTCAGTGGCGAAGCGGCTTGTTCAATACTTTGAGCAAAACCGAATACGCGTCCCTGGCGTTCAAGTGGTACTACTTTTTGCAGTGTTGTATTCTCTGCAGCCTCGGCATACGGCCCGATCAACATCCAAATAAACATCCCAATTACCAAAAGTATGATCGAGGATTGAATCGTGAAGAAGCAACAAACCGTCCAAGAAATAACATTTACGAAAAGCAAGGTGCGCAAAGGATTTTTGCCCAGTCCGGTTTTGGAAATCAAAATGCCGCTCAGAATAAAGGCAGTGCTTAAAAACCCAAACAACAGTCCCCAAGTTTGTACCGAAACAAAAGATAATCCATATGCGTCCATGAGCGCCATGAAAACGCCGCCTAGGAAATTATTGAAGGTAGCAAACAAAATAAGAGCCGCTAACCCCTGAATTCCTAAAACTATCTTGATGGTTCCTTTCAAATCAATCCGCTTGGGTTTTTCTGGATCGATACCGGGGGCCAACTGATCTGCCGGAATAGTTAAAAAAATCAAATGTACAAATGCGAGAGCGGTTAGAATCAGCCCAAAAATAAGGGAGTAAAACATTCCACCCCACGCCACCAAAAATCCACTGATCACCGAAGTCGTCATGAACCCGATACCAGTAGTCATACCTACCAACCCATTAGCCTTATCTCGCCTATCTTCCGGAATAAGGATAGTAACCAAAACAGGCAATGCTAACGTGCGTAAATTTCCAACGATAACACCGACGAGAACGCAGACCACAAAAATCCACAGCTCCACGCCACCGATATTTACCAGACGATCTGTGCCTACCGCTTGATGTAGGACAAGGGCTGTTACATAAAATAAAAACGAAACAGCGCTTGAAGCAAGCATCACGCTTTTTTTACGATGATGGTCAACTAAGCTACCAAACCATATCCCTGAAAGAGCTGTCGTTATCAAATATATGCCGGCGATTATGCCCGTTGCAAATACGGAGTGAGTTTTGAGATATACCCAAAAAGTGAGGGCAAACCAAATGGTAAAATTTGTCACCGAGGCAATCAAAACGTTGCCCAACAGTTGATAAAATATACTCATATTTAAAATATCAAAACTACAAGCGCTCTCTATCCGAGCGCTCGAGTCTTCCAATAAAAGTATTCAGTGCGGAGAGTGAGGGATTCGAACCCTCGATACCTTTCGGTATACACGCTTTCCAAGCGTGCGCACTAGACCAACTATGCGAACTCTCCAAATGGTTAAACTGCTTTTTTGCTTTCTTGGGACTTCATTCTGCCATAGATTAGGGATATCGTCAATCCAATCACTAGGCTGCTCATCCCCCATTGCGCTGGGGTTAGCATAAAATAGCGCACGTCACTAATCGGTAAATCCGTTGCCCGCAAAAAATCCAAGAAAAATCTGGCTACAGCGTAAGCCATGAACGACAAAATCGTCACCAGCCCAGGTCGACGTTTTACTAAAAAATTGAATAAAATAGAAAAAATAATAAATAACAAGAACCCAACGAGTGATTCGTAGAACCCCAAATCATGTCGAACTCCACCTGGGTACTGTACACCACCGATAAAATGGGTCAGTGTGCCCGGGTGATCGTGTATCAAAAAGCAACCGATACGCCCGATACCCCACCCCAGCCACAAGCTGAGAGCGGCAATGTCCACATATGACCATATTTCTGAGGGTGTAAACTTTCGACGCCAAAAAAACACAGTCGCAGTGATAGCGCCGCCAATCAAGCCCCCCAAAGAAGAAGCTCCACCGTGCCAAAAAGCCAAAATTTCTGCCGGATTAGCGAAGTAATACCCCGGCTCGTATACCAACACATGAAACACCCGCCCCCCAATAAGGGCGCCGATTATGGTGGCTACTGCCAAATCAAGCACTAGCGTGGTAGACAGTAATCTTTTTTTGGCACGATAATTTGCATGCCAGATAGCGGCACCGATCCCTAGAGACACTAATAATCCCCAGACCTTAATCGAAACCGGACCGATAACAATATCAGTATACGGAAAAAAAGGTATCATACGTCCCGAAGGAAAAATCTGTTAGGAAAGATACTGGAACACTTCTTCTGGCGAATCGACAACTTTGATGAACGTTTCATCTATGTCACTGATAGTATGAAACTCGGAGTAAAGCTGATGGATAAATTGCATCATCGGCTGCCAATAGGCACTGCCGTATAAAATAGTGGGCAATGTCTCTATTTTTTTGGTTTCCTGAAGGGTTAAGAGCTCGAATAATTGGTGCAGAGTGCCAAAGCCGCCCGGGAAAAAGACAAAGGCTTCGGAAGGCGCGGTGATAATTAATTTACGGACGAAAGGAAAAAAGAATGAAATTGATTTATTAACATAATTGTTAATATGCTCGCGGCCCGAAAACCGACGCATGGTGATGCCCACACTCTGACCGCCATGTTCAAAGGCTCCTTTGTTGGCCGCTTCCATCACCCCCGCACCGCCCCCAGTGATGGTAGCAAATTGACGCTCGGCCAACTGTGCGCCTAAATTGTAGGCACCCTCATAATATGCTGTCCCTGGCAAAATACTTTTGGTGCCAAATACCGTAACATTACGATGAATTTGCGTTAAAAATTCAAAGCCATCAACCAGTTCGGCCATCATGCGGAAGGTGCGCCAATCATCACCGCCCTGACACAGAGGGCTATCGGGATCAGCCACACAAACCTCGGGCAGATCGCGGGCTTCTTTGATAAGGGCAAAAGCTTCGTCGGCCGTATCTACCACATGCCAGCGATTGATTTCGGTCAGCGGTACGGAGTGCGCCACCTCTGCTCCTTGCTGGCGCAAAAATTTAACGAGGGGTCCCCAAAAATCTCGCCCCACCAGAATCACCGGAGCCCTCTGCATATGACCCTGTTCGATATAATCCACCACTTCAAATAATTCATCGAGCGTGCCAAAACCCCCAGGAAAAAAAACAAAGGCGTTGGCGGGGCTGGTCAACATTACTTTACGACTGAAAAAATATTCAAAGGCGATCGCTTTTTTTACGTACGGATTAATGCGCTGCTCAAACGGCAACTGAATATTTAGACCGACGGTTTCACCGCCCACTTCGTACGCTCCCTTACTTGCAGCCTCCATAATACCAGGGCCCCCGCCAGTGATAGTCGTAAAGCCGTTGCGGCCCAATAATTTGCCCAGATTTTCGGCTGTTTTGTAATATTTATTGTTGGAATCCAGGCGGGCCGAACCAAATACCGTGACTTCTTTTTTAAACGATTTTAGAAATTGATATCCCTCGACAAACTCAGAAATAATCTTAAAAATTCTCCAACTGTCTCGATAGTTTACCGCTTTACCGGCAGTTGCCGCGGCCTCATCAGCTGCGTGCGTATGCAAACCATCCCGTTGAAAATTATCTAACATACTTTTGATACTATATTACCCCCATCACCCTTATCAGGTGATTTATTAAAAATTACTTTTTTGTTTCCAAGGCTCGGCCGACGCGCAATACGGTGGACTCATTTAATTGCGCCCCGATTATTTGCACCCCAATCGGGAGACCGTTAGTGGTCGCGCCAGCAGGCACTGATAAAGCCGGTACTCCGGCGAGTGCTGACGGGCTCACCATCACATCCGCCAAATAAAGTGACAACGGATCGGACGCTTTCTCGTTCAGGCCAAACGCTGCAAACGGAGAAGTGGGGGTCAACACCACATTAACTTTTTTAAATACTTCCGTAAAATCCTGACAAATTAATGTCCTTACCGCTTGGGCTTTTTTGTAATAGGCATCATAATAACCAGCCGACAAAGCATAGGTGCCAATGAGGATACGGCGTTTCACTTCTTCGGGGAACCCTTGAGCGCGTGAGGTGGCATACAAATCGTACAGGGTATCAGCCGGAGCGCGCACACCATAACGCACTCCATCCAGCCGGGCTAAATTAGAACTGTCTTCGGACGGTACGACAATATAATAGACGCCAATGGCGTATTTCGTATATGGCAAACTGACTTCACTTATCACACAGCCGGCGGATTTTAATTGTTCGATCCTCTCCTCTGTGGCACGCTTTACTTCGGGGTCAAGGCCGGGCATATCAAAATATTCCTTGGGAATGCCCACTCGTAAGCCACGAACATCATGTTCAATTTCCATACTGTAATTGGGAACCGGAGCTGGTAACGTAGTCGCATCACGTGGATCAATCCCGGCAATTGCTTCCATCACAATGGCCATGTCGACCACTGTTTTGGTGATGGGGCCAACAGTATCCAGAGAAGAAGCCATGGGCATAATGCCATAGCGGGAATTGCGCCCATAACTGGGGCGCAGACCCACCACGCCACAAAAACTTGCCGGGCAACGAATAGAGCCGCCGGTATCCTCTGCAATACTATAAAACGAACAATGATCCGCCACCGCTGCGGCCGATCCGCCTGATGAGCCGCCCGCCACTTTACTCGTGTCATGCGGATTACGCACCGGCCCGTACATACTATTTTCATTGCTCGCTCCATGCCCGAACGCATCACAATTATTTTTACCCAAAAGCACGCCTCCTTGCTGCCGAATTTTATGAATCACTGTCGCTTCAAACGGCGGAATATAGTTATCCAAAATTTTGGCTGCACCCGTAGAGCGAACGCCGACGGTCGTAATGGCGTCTTTTACCGAAAATGGAATACCAGTGAGAGGAAAAATTCGCTTGGCCGCAATTTGTGCATCTGCTTGTTTGGCTGCTACTAACGCCTCATCTTCATTTACGGTGATAAAGGCATTGAGTTCGGGATTGCGCTGTTTAATCCGCGCTAAACACGCCTCGGTCAAATCGACGGCCGAAAATTCCCCGGCATCAAGCCCGCGTCTCGCTTCTAGGATAGTTAATTCGTTAAGCTGCATACAACAAAATTATTCAAAAACGGCCGGTACTACCAGCTGTTGATTTTTAACGACCGGAAAAGCGGCTACCAGTTCGCTTGTGAGCGGGCTCGCTTTCACTTCATCCGCTCGCAGCACCTGCGTGAGGCCCGTAACCTGAAAGGTAGGCGGGACATTTTTAGTATCTACTTCGTTTAGAATATTCATATACTCCAACACAGCCGAAATGGTTTTTGCATACCGTTCTTCTTCGGCGGTCGTTAATTGCAAACGAGATAAAATAGCTATTTTACGAATTTCTTCCAGAGAGATTGACATAAAAAACATTAAAGAGGCGACATTTTATAGCTCTAATCCAAAACAAATCACCCCTATCATACTAAAAAACCCTTGCGAGAGCAAGTCATAGTGTAGTACACTTTTAGTCTATGAATTTTACTAGTCATTCTACAACAGATACTCTAAACTTAGCCAAAAAAATTGCTTCTGATCTTCTGGGAGGCGAGGTGCTTTGCTTATACGGAGAGCTGGGTGCTGGCAAAACCACCTTTACCAAAGGCCTAGCCCAGGCGTTCGGGATAACCGAATCTATCACAAGCCCGACCTTTACGCTAATGAACATATACGACACCCACCCCAGCCAAACAGAATCCGAAGTGCTGCGGGTAAAAAATATTAAAACTTTGATACATATCGACGCCTATCGCCTGAAAAATGTCCAGGAATTATTGGAAATTGGAGTAGAAGATTATTTGGGCAAGCCAGGCGTAGTGATGGTAATAGAATGGCCGGAAAAAATTGCCACTTGGTTAAATAACCAACGCGTAATTAATCTGTCATTCTCTGCCACTTCTGCCACTGAACGCACGATTAGAGTTGAGGCTCCTTAGAATCTGCGGCTGTCTTCTTCAAATAATTTTTTCCTTTTAATTCTAGCGGCAGATACTCTTGTTTTACCGGTTCGGTAAAATTCGGATTATATTTATAATTTTTCCCGTAGCCGATTTCTTTCATTAATTTTGTCGGCGCGTTGCGTAGATGTAGCGGCACCCCCAGATGCGACGTAGCTTTGGCATCGGCAGCGGCCGCACCATACGCGCGATATAACAAATTGGATTTACTGGATTTAGCACAATATACCACCGCCTGGGCCAGGTGGACACTACACTCCGGATATCCGATTTTGTGCACGGCGTCGTAGGCGGCATTCGCCTGGATCAGAGCTTCACTATTAGCGACCCCGATATCTTCTGACGCAAACCGTAGAACCCGCCGCGCGATATAGAGCGGATCAGCTCCACCTTCGAGCATTCGGGCCAGCCAATACAGGGCAGCGTTGGCGTCGCTGCCGCGCATCGCTTTGTGCAGGGCAGAAATTAAATTATAAAATTCTTCGCCCCGTTTATCAAATATCAAATGCGTTCGTTCCAATGCACTTTTAACTTGTTCGCTAGTAATACGGACAACTTCTTTTTTCGGAAGTGTAATTTTTGCCGCTACTTCGAGAGCGTTTAGAGCCGTGCGGGCATCGCCGCCAGACAGATCGGCCAGTAATTCCTTGGCCGAACTATCCATTTCGATTGGTTTAGCACCTAACCCATTTTCTTTATCCAGCAGAGCATGGTCGATTATCTTTTTAAGATCTTCTATTCCCAAGGCACCGAGCACAAAAACTCGCGCTCGCGATAGCAAAGCACTAATAATTTCGAAAGAAGGATTTTCGGTAGTAGCGCCGATTAAGGTGACTATCCCCTGTTCGACGGCTGGCAACAATGCATCCTGTTGGGCTTTATTCCAGCGATGAATTTCGTCGACAAACAAAATAGTTTTTTTGTTTTGCTTCGCATCAAGAGCAGCTTCGGCTAATACTTTACGCAATTCTTCTTTACCCCCTAATACTGCTGAAACACTACGAAAAATAGCCGATGTTTTAATGGCGATCAGGCGAGCCAGCGTGGTCTTGCCTACTCCTGGAGGCCCCCACAGAATGATCGACTGTAATTCATCTTGTTCGATTAATGAACGCAGGGCCGTGCCGGGGCCAATAATTTTTTCCTGTCCAAAAAATTCAGTAAAATCTTGCGGCCGCACTCGTTCAGCCAAAGGGACTAGGCGTTCCGCCTTAGACATAATCTTGCAAATACACCGATAATCTATTTAATACTTTTCGAACGAATCCGCGTTTATGAAAGTCGATCGAGGCAAGCGATAACGATTTTTCTTTCCACTGATTGAGGATAGTATTCAAATCTTTGACCATTCTGTTCTCTTTGAAAATAATACCGGATTCTTCATTCAACAAAAAACTACGCGGAGTAAAATTGATACTGCCTACCATTCCCAGCTCATTATCAATACTAAGTGCTTTACCATGATTCATGCGTGGCAGAAAGTGCAATTTTATCCCGGCACGTTCGCTCATGGTATAGTATGCTTCCGATAAGTAGCGCATCAACTGAATATCAGTCCGAAGTGGCAGTAAGACATCTACTTTTACCCCACGACGTTTGGCTTTGGCCGCAACATGTAAAAAACGCGGATCAGGGCGATAATATGGGGTGAGGAGGGTGATACGTTCTTTAGCAAATTCAAAAGCACGATCGTACCAACGGCGTAAACGCAACGGCCGCGGCATCGACAGCGGCGAGTGCATCACCAACTGCAAACGATCTTTCCAGGTAGGTTTGGTTGCGGTTAAATTGTGTTTTTTCAAAACTGCCTTACCCACAACCGGATCACCCCCCGAGCGCAGATAACTCTGCACAAACCCTTTAATGAAAAATTTGGACATGGGGCCGGTTATTTTTAAATGGATATCATCCCAATCAGAAGCTACTAGTTCGACGTTCACCCCTCCTACGAATACGGTTTCCTGATCGATAATTAAAACTTTTCGGTGATTGCGATGAACCAGTCGCTTCCACCATTCTCCTACATTAAGTTGCGGGCGCAAATGGTTATACCACAAGAGTTCCACCCCCGACTGTTTGAGGCGTTTTTCGGTAGCAACCGGAAATCCCCAAGTGCCGATTGAATCGAAGATTAATTTAACCTCAACCCCACTCTGGGCTTTCTGGCATAACAAATCCAAGAAACGCCGGCCGGCCAGATCATCGGAGAGTGTATAGACCTCCCAATAAATTGATTCATTCGCAGCCTGAAGAGCCTGGTACATAGCATCCCAGGCCGACTGCGTCGTATTGTAGAATTGATAAGAAAAATCTGAGTCCATCGTATTAATAGTATGTTTTATTAACTAACTATAGCGCTATTTTTTAATGAATGTCAATTTTATTATAATGAGTAAATAAAAAGTGACAAAAAATATCTCATTTTGACAATGAGAGAGGTATTTGTTAAACTCGTCTTCAGAAAGTGCGGAAAAATCCGCTATTTTTTATGAAAAAATTAGTTATTCAGGCCATCACCGACATCAAGAACGGCAAAATGATCATCGTTACCGATGCCACCGATCGTGAAAATGAAGGCGATTTAATCATGGCCGCTGAACTAGTGACGCCGGATGCAATTAATTTTATGGCTACCTATGGCCGTGGGCTTATCTGCGCACCGCTGCCCCCAGATTATGCCGAGCGACTAGAATTGCCGCTCATGGTACCCAATAACACTTCACTACATCACACTAATTTTACGGTCTCGATCGACGCTGAGGCAGGTATGACGACCGGAATTCCCGCTCGTGAGCGCGCTTATACTATTAACCTACTCGCGCAAAAAAATACTAAACCAGCCGATTTTCTTCGTCCGGGACATATTTTTCCGCTTATCGCTCATAGTAGAGGCTTGCGCGGGCGGCATGGTCACACCGAAGCTGCTGTAGAGCTGGCTAAGTTAGCCGGATTAGCCCCAGTGGGTGTACTATGTGAAATTTTAAATGAAATTGGTGACTCCTGTCGTGGAGAAGAATTAACTCGCTTCGCACAAAAACACCAACTTACTCTTGTAAGTATCGAAGATATCCGCCAGTTTATATAATCAGTCTAGAAACAGAAAAAACCTGTATAAAATATACAGGTTTTTTAATGCTTAATTTTCAAAAATTACATTCCTGATGAAGAAGAACTACTCACTACTTCTCCTACCTCTGAGGGTGTCTCAATTGGCGACTCTACTGGAGTGCTCGAAGGAGTTTCGGCAGGTGTTGGATCAACAGCTGCTGTTGGATCAACAACGGAGGGTTCGGGTGGAATGACAGGTGCTGCTTCTAGGTTAGAGCTAGATTCTGCTGTGGGGGCTTCTTCTACCCCGATTAACCAATAAGAAAAATCAACATTTTCTGAAGCCGAATCGTGTATCGAAACTTCAAATTGACCGGTCTCCTGCTTCGAAATCCACCAGGTAGTTTTTGGATCGGAACGGAAAGTAATAAATATTTCTGTTGTCGGACGTACTAACTCATTTTTAATAAGCACCGAACGTTCACCCGCTTTAATTTGAGCGCGACCAATGGTTGATTTCTCGCTATTTTCATCTTTTTGTACCAAAATTTCTTTTACTTTCGCGCTCTTCGCTATTAATTTTCCCTCCTCATCAATCGACCATGCCCCGTTGGCACTGGCGATTGATTTGATGTTAA
>CAZPCV010000028.1:0-17444 GCA_964585245.1 uncultured Gammaproteobacteria bacterium | reverse complement strand
CAAACGGGGCTGACTGTAAATCAGCTGGCTACGCCTTCCTAGGTTCGAATCCTAGACTGCCCACCAAATGACCTTGCCGCCTTAGCTCAGTTGGTAGAGCAACAGTTTTGTAAACTGTAGGTCCAGGGTTCAAATCCCTGAGGCGGCTCAGAGAAAAATTATAACGCCGATGTAGCTCAGTTGGTAGAGCACGTCCATGGTAAGGACGGGGTCTCGGGTTCAAATCCCGACATCGGCTCGGAAAAACTGCCTTTAACCGTGGCAGTTTTTTAATGCGATCGCGTTGACGAGTGTCAAGTAATTAAGTACAGTAACCTTCTTGTATTTTTTTGATAGCGTGTAATAAAAATGCGGCACGACTCGCTCATATATTTATTTGTTTTTATGGATAAAAAAAATTTTACTCAGCCTAAAAGCAATTTGTTTTCAGTGCTGCGTCCCTATGGCCGGATCATTGTTGGGTTAATTGTATTAACGATTGCTGGTAACACCCTCAGTTTGGCCGTACCGAAAATTATCGCCGGGGCGATTGACGCGTATACCCACGGAAATTTTGTCCTGGAACGAACGCTGATTTATTTTTTTCTGGTGGCGTTCGGTATTTTTGTTTTTACCTATGCTCAAACTGCGGTGCAGACATATGCTGCCGAATTGGTAGCGCGTGATTTGCGTTCTAAAGCCGTGGCTGCTTTGTCGTTGCAAGAATATTCGTATTTGCAGACAGTGGGCCCGGCTAAATTGTTAACTAATTTAACTTCCGATATCGATGCGGTCAAAAATTTTGTAGCCCAGGCCGTATCTTCGATTGTTTCGTCTTTGTTTTTGATCGTGGGCGCGAGTATCTTGCTATTGGCCATTAATTGGCGGCTGGGACTCTTGGTATTATTGGTAATTCCGGCGATTTCGATCACTTTTTATTTTGTATTTTCCAAGGTTCGTCAATTGTTCAAAAAATCTCAGGAATCAATTGATGCGCTAAATCGCGTTATTAACGAAAGCATTCTCGGAGCTGCTCTCATTCGGTTGTTCAACAGTGAAAAAAATGAATACGCTAAATTTTTGGCCGCTAATACGGCTTCACGCGATATTGGATTTGGAATTTTACGACTGTTTTCGTTACTGATTCCAGTCATCATTTTATCTACTAACCTGGCGACGTTATCGATTGTGGTGTTGGGCGGACACTATGTAATAATGGGGTCTTTGACGATGGGCGATTTCACGGCTTTTACCAGCTACTTGACGATTCTTATTTTTCCGATTTTAATCATTGGCTTCATGAGCAGTGTGATCGCGCAAGCCACGGCTTCGTATCAGCGGGTAGCCGAAGTGCTAGAAGCGCCGCCCACCAAACGTCAGGGCACGATTAGCCGCACGTTGCGAGGCCAGGTGGAATTTAAGAATATTTCTCTCACCTATGGGGAACGCCCGGTTCTCAATGATATTTCTTTTGTCCTCAAGCCCGGCACGCGGAATGCTATCATTGGACCCACGGCGGCGGGCAAAACCCAGCTTGTCTATTTGTTGGCCGGGCTGCTGCAGCCCACGTCGGGCAGTATTGAAATCGACGGAGTGCCACTTATGGAATATGACCCCGCTTCGTTTTATCAGCAAATCGTGTTGGTATTTCAGGATAATGTTATTTTTAATGCTACGGTACGGGAGAATATCGCTTTTAGTACCGCGGTAGAAGAGTCGGCGCTCGACAAAGCAATTAAAGCGGCCGAAGTAGCTGATTTTGTCGAACAGATGCCGCAAAAAATGGAGACGGTTATTTCGGAGCGGGGCACCAGTTTGTCGGGCGGACAAAAACAGCGCATAATGCTGGCGCGCGCCTTGGCGCTCAATCCGCAGATTTTATTGTTGGATGATTTTACGGCCCGAGTCGATGCTCTGACTGAACGAAAGATTTTGGATAATATTCGGGATTTGTATCCTCATCTTACCCTGTTATCGGTGACACAACAGATCGCTTCGGTCAAAGACTATGATCAGATTTTAGTGGTGATGGAAGGAGAGTTAATCGCGGTCGGCCGTCACGAAGAATTGCTCGAAACGTCGCCCGAGTATGTGCAAATTTTTAATTCCCAGCAAAGCACCACTACCTATGAAGTACTCCCTCAATAATCCCGAAAAAAAGGCCTCACCCAAACTTACTACCGCGCTTGGCCAGCTGGCCCCCTTGTTGACGGAAGAAAAGGGCGCTATTGCCTTTGGGTTGAGTGCGATCATCGTCACTTCGTTATTGACTCTGACCGCCCCGATCGTGATCGGAAGAATCGTGGATCGGTTTATTCGCACCGGAGATTTTCGCGGTGTATTGGTTTTTTCTGGGTTTTTATTGGTCATTTATGCTGTATTGGCACTCTCGGGGTATTTTCAGACCAAAACGATGGGGGGTGTGGGGCGTCGGATTTTGTTTCGTTTGCGCAACCGGCTGTTTCATAAATTACAGGAATTGCCTCTGGATTTTTTCAATCAGAATAAGGCCGGAGATCTGATTTCGCGACTGAATAACGATACGGACCAGCTCAATCAATTTTTTGCACAAGCGCTGATTCAATTGTTAGGAAATTTATTTTTAATCGTGGGGGCCGCGGTTTTTTTGTTGGTGTTTAATATACGATTAGGTATCGCTACGCTCTTGCCGGCAGTAGTGGTTTTTATTGTTACCAGATTAATTTCGGGGTGGGTGAGAGCGCGCAACGCCCAGAATTCGGCGGCGCTCGGAGCGCTAAGCGCGGAAATTCAGGAAAGTTTGTCTAATTTTAAAGCCATGGTGGCGTTTAATCGTTTGGACTATTTTCGTGCCAAGTTTGCCGAAGCTAATACTCGAAATTTTACGGCCGCCACCAAAGCCGGATTCGCGAATGGCGTGTTCATGCCGTTGTACAGTTTGGCGTCGAGTATTGGGCAGTTAATTGTTTTGTGTTTGGGCATTTATCTGATTACCCATGGACAGTTAACGATCGGGCTTTTGATCAGTTTTATTTTGTACGTGAATAATTTTTACACCCCTCTTAGACAGATGGCAGCCTTTTGGTCATCCCTGCAACAGGCGCTCGCCGGATTAGATCGTATTTACGCTTTATTGAATCTACAATCAGATCTAGTAGTGCTGCCACCAGGCGCCACGCAAGATGCAGCTAAAGATACTCTACTGGAATTTAGAAACGTCCATTTTTCGTACGAAAACGGACGGGAGGTTCTGAAGGATATTGGTTTGATTCTCGCTCCGGGAAAAACCTATGCATTGGTGGGGCCGACTGGCGGTGGGAAAACGACTACCGCTTCGCTTATGGCGCGACTATATGATCCGACCGAAGGCGTAATTTTATTCAAGGGCAGGGACATTCGCAGCTATACTCCCTCAGAGCGATCGGCGGCGATCGGCTTTATTTTGCAGGAACCATTTTTGTTCAGCGGGACGATTAGAGAAAACATTATCTATGGTAATGAGCGGTACTTAAATTGCACTACTGCCGAGCTCGAAGCGCTCTTGGCTGCCAAGGGGCTGGCACCTTTATTGACGCGTTTTGAGAAAGGGCTGGATACGCCGGTAGCGCAGAGCGGCGAAGCGATTAGTCTGGGACAAAAGCAGTTGATTGCCTTCGTGCGGGTGCTTTTGCGCGAACCAGAACTCCTGATTCTGGATGAGGCGACCGCCAATATTGATACGGTTACCGAGGCGCTTTTGGAGGATATTTTAAAGCGGCTGCCCCCTACGACTACCAAAGTTATTATCGCTCACCGGCTTAATACGATTAGTGCGGCGGATACGATTTTTTTCGTCAACTCAGCCACAGTTACCCGGGCCGGATCGATGCAGGAAGCGGTTGATTTATTGCTTCACGGCAAGCGCTCCAGCTAGTTAGTCTCAGATTTAGCTCGAAGACTTGCTTTTTTTCTCTATCTTTGCTATAACTATGGTCGTTGTGAGCGCCTATGTTTGCAATAAAAATAGAGTAATCCATTATTTAAATATTATGTCGCAAGATAATTTGGTCAAAATGGAATGCGGATTTTGCCATCGCATCAACTACTTCACCAAAAAGAACAAGAAGACGTTGAAAAATCGCATCCTGTTGAAGAAATATTGCAAAATCGACAAGAAACACACCGAGCACAAGGAAACGAAATAAGTATTTCGTCTTTTCCTTATGCGCTTTTTCTTGTCCGCGCTTCGTCGTAGTTTTACCGATCCTGCTTCACTGAAACGAGAGGCACCCTTTTTGGCTACGGCGGTACAGTTTTTTGTTACAGCTTCTGCCCTAATAGTATTTTTGTTTCTTGTACCGATCATTATCGCTGCTCCGCGCCAGTTAGAAAGAGTGTCAACGTCGGCCTCGTTGCTCGTGCCGGAATTTAAAGCGGAATTAAAAAATGGTATACTGTCAATTAGCGGGCTGCCTCAGCCCTACGAGGTGCGGCAGGATGATTTTTTCTTGCTGGTAAATACTGTTACTACTTCAAGTATTTCGGCCGCTGGAGCAGTCGAAAAAAATAAAGCTACGGCTGGTATCGTAATTACGCGTGAACAGATGGAACTGGTCAATTTGTCTACCGGGCAAGATGAAATTCGCCGATGGAAAGAGATAGAAGATTTTTCAGTCTCTAAAGCCGATCTTTTGAAGGTGGCTAGTCGATTAAGTGATTCTCTGGCTTTGAAAGTGGTGGTGGCAGTACTAGCTCTGTTGGTGGGTTATGCAGGGTTTTTGATAGTCAAGAGTTTAAATTTGGTGATAGTGGCTGCTCTGGCCTTTCTGATTTTGCGAATTGCCCAGAGGCCAGCAAGCTTTAAAGAATTGTATGGCCTGGGGCTTTTGACAATTGCTGTGCCGGTTGTCGTTAGCGCTCTATTTAGCTTGTTACCGTTGGTAATTCCCGGAGTGTTTTCGATCGCGTGGCTGGCCTGGATTTTGGCCATTAGTTTTACTAAATCAACTGAACAAACTGTATCCAGTAATCAAACTGGGGGCGTCGTATAGTGGCAGTACTACGGTCTCCAAAACCGTTAGCGTGGGTTCGATTCCTACCGCCCCTGCAAAAAAATAACAGCTAAAATTAGCTGTTATTTTTGTTTTGTCTTGTTTTCGTGATAGAATTAAAATAGATTTTATGAAGCAAATTTGTCCCATCATTTTTATTTGTGGCTTAGGCGGTGCGGGCAAGAGCATGTTTGTAGATAGATTGTCCGACCAATTTTTAGGCGACTCAGTAATCGTACGTTTGGATTGGTATCTTAAATTTCCGACGAATCAAAGAAAAGAACGAATTCGTGCGGCGCACCAAAGCCAAGATGAAACTAAAATCAGACAGGAAGAAAACCCAAACTCCGGAGTGCCCTAGAAAAATATCAAAATGGCGTTTTTATTCAGAATTTAGTTGGTAAGACGATGGTATTAGGTTCAAAAATTGAAGCTTTAGCTATTTTCTTTATATCTTGACTAATTATAGTTTTTTGCTACAATTCAGGTGCTAAAAATTTAGAGAGCGTGCCCCCTAGGGACACGCCTAAATCATATTTAAAATGGAGAGTTGGCCTCTATGGAGGCGCGCCTGGAATCAATTATATATGGAGAGTTGGCCCTCACGGGCACGCCTAATTTGCATATTTATTGGAGAGTTGGCCGTTACCGGCACTCCTAAATCATATTATAAATGGAGAGTTGGCTGAGTGGTCGAAAGCAACGGTTTACTAAACCGTAGTCCACGCAAGTGGACCGTGGGTTCGAATCCTACACTCTCCGCTCGACAAATAACACCTTGGAGAGGTGTCAGAGTGGTCTATCGTACAGCTTTGCTAAAGCTGCAGGGAGTCAAATCCCTCGAGGGTTCGAATCCCTCCCTCTCCGCAGAAAAAATTCGACCTGTTGAAGGTCGAATTTTTAATTAGATCGGACGAACCTTATTGCTTCATTCCAAACCAGGTTTTCTGCCAGGTCCGCATTTTGATAATTTCTTCGTTTTGAGCTGCTACTATGGCTGCAGCTAAATCTTTGATTTCTTGGTGCTTGGCATTGGTGAGGGCCAGCTCGGCCATGGCCACTGCGCCCTCATGATGCGGGATCATTTCTTGCAAGAATGCTTGATCAAATGTTTCACCGGTTTTGCCCTGTAGCGCAGCTGTCATGCTGGCCATCATGGCTGGCATGGCTGAATCGTCGTTCATCATGGAATGGTCTGCAGCAGGTGATTGTGAATATTCGGCGGGTGTAGGGAAGGCGGTTTGCTGGTGCGTGCCAAAGCCATAGCCGACACCGAGGCCGAGCACAGTCATAATTCCTGCGACAATAAAAGTGTTTTTAGGCATAACAATAAGTTAGTATATTAATTAGAGGATAGATGGTATAGTATCCTAATAAATAAAAAAGGCAAATTTATTTGAATTTTAGCAAGAAAAATTTTTTAAATCATAGTCATATCTGCCTTTGCACCTTATAATATAGTGTAATTTTAATTTTAAATTAATAAAAATAATTTGTTTTACTGTTTTTATTAAGCAACTGCAGAGTGAAATTGATGGGATGTAAAATTCAAAAATTTAGGCAGGCTTTATGAAAAAACTAGAATTAATTCAAAAAAAAATCAGACAACAGGGCGACGCCAAAAGGGCTTTAACGTCGTTGCGTTTTTTTAAAACCGCTCCAGGCCAATATGGCGAGGGTGACACGTTTTTAGGTTTAACGGTGCCACAGTGTCGAAAAGTAGCTAAAGATTTTTTTGGTCAGCTAGACCTTTTAGAGGTGGTGGATTTATTGCGTTCGCCGTGGCACGAAGAGCGGCTGACTGCTTTGTTTATGCTAATTATGCACTTTAACAAAAGTGAGCCGCGGGAAAAACAAAGAATATACCGCTTCTATTTAAAAAATACGCAGTACATTAATAATTGGGATTTGGTCGATTGTTCGGCCGAGCATATTGTGGGAAGCTGGCTGAATGACAAAGAACGAAAAAAAATATATCAACTAGCTCGTTCCAAAAACGTATGGGAGCGGCGGATTGCGATTATTGCCACCTTTCATTTTATTAAAAAAGGTTCCGCGCAAGATACCCTGGCTGTGGCCAAAATATTACTGAGCGACCAGCACGATTTGTTGCACAAAGCCACCGGCTGGATGCTGCGCGAGGTTGGCAAAAGAGTTGGTCAAGCCACCGAGGAGACCTTTTTAAAAGAGCACTATCAGCATATGCCGCGCACGATGCTGCGTTATGCTATCGAAAGATTCCCGGAAAAATTAAGAAAAAAATATCTCGTCAAAAAACAGTAGAAAGCTTGTTTTTATTGGCGCAAAATGTTAGTATGCCAGTTGGCTAAATGCCAACTAGTTGCTGTTATTTTGTTTTGTATGCACGAAATATTACTCTACTATAAATATACACCTATTTCCGATCCGGCAGCATTTTGTCGAGAACAAAGGCAATTGTGCGAGCGCCTGCATTTAAAAGGCAGGATTATTATTGCCGCCGAGGGATTAAACGGAACGGTAGAAGGTTTAAAAGAAAATACTGATTCATATGTGGCCGAAATGAGTAAAGACCCTAGATTCTCTGACATGAATATTAAGCGTAGTCCGGGCACTGGGAAGGCGTTTCCCAAGCTGTCTGTAAAGTTGAGAAGCGAAATAGTGAGCGCGCATCTGGGAAGTGATGATGTTAATCCGGTGGTACTGACTGGTAAATATTTGTCGGCCGAAACTCTTCATGAGTGGATTCATTCGGATAAAGAATTTTACATTATCGACATGCGCAATGACTACGAACATGCGGTCGGTTTTTTTAAAAATTCTATTTTGCCACCGCTAAAAAATTTTCGCGATTTACCCAAAATATTACCGTCTCTAAAAAAATTAAAACACAAAACTATCGTCACGGTTTGTACTGGCGGGGTGCGTTGCGAAAAAGCGTCTGGTTTTCTGGTAAAACACGGTTTCACTGAGGTGTATCAATTGCATAATGGTATTGTTACATACATGGAAAAGTATCCTAACGAAGATTTTTTGGGTAAATTATATGTGTTTGATGGGCGGGTAACCATGGGGTTTAATAGGCCCGAACATCCGGGTGAAGTAGTGGGTCGTTGCGCGAGGTGTAGTGCACCGAGCGAGCAGTATGTGAATTGCGCCGAACCGAGCTGTCATTTGCATTTTATTTGTTGCAGTTCATGCCTGAATACTACGGGTGAAGCGTTTTGTTCTGTTTGGTGTTCGTTAAAAAATAAATTCCGACAACTTTTTGGTCGCAAGAGTATAAGATTAAAACATGACGGCACATTGAACATATAGATTATTTTGGAATTATTCCGTAGCGTATGCATATTACTTCGGCTGAATTCGTTAAAGGCGTGGTTGAACCTGATCAACTGTTTAGCGATGACTTGCCCCAGGTAGCGTGTATTGGGCGGTCTAACGTGGGTAAATCCAGTTTGATTAATACTTTTACGAAGCGGACTAATCTGGCTCGCACCAGTTCGTTCCCTGGCCGCACGCAGCAGGTCAATTTTTTTCTGATTAACAAATCGTTTTATCTGGTGGATTTGCCTGGGTATGGCTATGCCAAAATGCCTGAGGCAGAACGTGAAAAATTACGTCGATTAATTGAGTGGTATTTGTTCGGAACGGAATATTCTCAGAAAAAAATTATTTTGATTATTGACGCCAAGGTGGGCCCTACCGAGGATGACCGATTGATGTTGCGCCGTTTGGAGGAACATCATAAAGAAGTAGTGATCGTAGCCAATAAGGCCGATAAAATCAAAAAATCTCAGTATGATGAACAGCTCAAAAAACTTCAATCAATGGTAAACGGGCATACGCTTATCCCTTTTTCTTCATTTGATAAACGGGGAGTGGGCGAATTGACGGTAGCAGTTTTAAGCTAAAAAATCTGCCATTCATGGCGAAAATAAGTTATTTTGTAATAAATTTCTCGACCACGGTGTAGTAGTATCAGAAATACGGCTCTTGCAACGGTGGTATTATCCATTTACTTATTTTATGGCCACGGATGAAGAATTGGCAGCTAAAACTCAGCGGGGAGACCAGGCTGCCTTCGAGGTGCTGTTTAAACGGTATGAGGATAAAATTCTGCGTTACGGCAAACGTTTTTTGTATCGGTACGAAGATGTAGAGGATGCGGTGCAAGACGTATTCGTGAAGGCCTATATTAATATCCAGAGTTTTACCGTGACACGAAAATTTTCGACGTGGCTCTATCGTATCGCGCACAATACATTCATTAATGTGATAAAAAAGAAAGGGCGCGAACCCTTGTCGTTTCTCGATTTTGACACTTTGATTCAGCTGCCGGTGGCCGACGGGAAACATTCCGAAGAGCATTTTTTTAAAGCCGGAGACCAAACCGCTTTGCTAGAGGGGCTTAAAAAATTACCACCCAAATATCGCGAACCGCTGGTGCTCTACTATCTGCAAGAGTTGGACTACAAAGAGATTGCCGACGTGTTGCAGATTCCCGTTTCGACCGTGGGTGTGCGTCTGCAACGTGCCAAAGTTCGCTTGAAAAAAGAAATACCGATTGAAGTTTAAATTCCAGACTTTTTAACTTGATACGCTATATGGATAATAAGGGAGAGACTGAAAAAATATCTTCGCCGGAGGGGGCGCTCCAAAAAATTAAGAGCGGCGAGATCAGTATGCGTCCGCGCTGGTATTTTTTACTGCATAGCGCAGTCGTCGTAACCGGCGGAGTTTTTTTGTGCCTGACGTTATTGTATCTGGTTAGTTTTATTTTTTATGCCTTGCGCGAAAGCGGACTGTGGGTAGTGCCGGGGCTCGGCGCTCCCGCTTCGTGGCAGCTGCTATTTTCTTTGCCCTGGTTGTTGATCGTCGTGGCCATTGTTTTTATTGTTTTGTTAGAAATTTTAGTACGACAGTTCGCTTTTAGTTATCGCCGTCCGCTGCTTTATACAGTGGGAGTGATCGTATTATTTGTAATCGTGGTAGGAGGGTTCGTGTCTACGACCTCTTTTCATCGCCGGGTGTTCAACTCGGTTGAACGCCGGCATGTTCCTTTGGCCCCTGGATTTTATCGGTCGTATGCCAGACCTCGTTTGCCCAATGTCGTGCGCGGCAGGGTGGTCGGTGTTTCGAGTCGTGGTCTTTTGATCATGACTGCCGAAGGCGAAGCGGTGTCTGTTTTTATTACTCCCCACACTCGTCTCCCGGGCGGGGCGGAATTTGAAACGGGGGATACGGTAATCATAGCTGGAGAACGCCGGGGGGATACGATCGCCGCGTTTGGTCTGCAGGAAATTGAGCCTTAATAACTTATTTATTTCGAAACGAATTTGTATGGGCACGCGCATGCTTAAAACAATTACCCAGCATACATTAATCTCTGTGGTAGTAGTACTCGTAGTCGTGGGCGGCGGCTATGGATTAATCAAGCGCTGGCGTACCGGCACGGTGCCCCCGAGTTATGTAGTAGCGGCCGCGGAAAAAGGCACGCTCATTACCACGGTCACCGGCAGCGGCCAGGTATCTGTCTCTAACCAGGTAGAGGTGAAAGCCAAGGCTTCGGGTGATGTTGTAAAAGTTTTGGTAAAAGAAGGGCAAGAGGTTCCGGCCACTACTCTGTTGGCGCAGCTTAACGCACAAGATGGATATAAAGCGGTACGAGACGCCCAGGCGAATTTAGACAGCGCGCGTTTGTCGTTAACCAAAATTCAGCAGCCGCCGACCGCCTATGAATTGGTGCAGGCGCAAAATCAGGTTGAATCAGCGCGAACCGCTCTCGAAAAATTAAAAGCCTCGCAGCCCACTGATCTCTCTAAGGCAGAACAGAACAAGCAGAAAGCCGCCGACGTGCTCGATAAAGCCTATGAAGATGCCTACAATACCGTCTCTGAATCGTTTGCTGATCTGCCCACTATCTTATCTGGCTTGTATACCCAATTGTATAGCAATGAGATCGGGAAAAGTGAAAGTTCGGTCGGCCCTAGCCAGTCGAATGATTCGGCTTTGCTTAATTCTGTTTCGTATAGTGATGCCGACAATCGCAATAAAATAGAATTGTTCGTCGACTCTTCGCGAAATAGTTACCAATCTGCCAAAACAGCCTACGAGGCGGCACTGGATTTATATAAAGATACCAGCCGTACTAGCGAACGCAGCCAGATTGAAGCGTTGCTGCAAAGGACAATTGATACCACCAAAAAAGTGTCTGATACGATAAAAAATGAAACTAATACCTTCAATTTTTGGATAGAATATCGCACGGCTAGGCAGCAGGCGATATTTGCTAAGGTCACTGCCTATCAAACGGCGCTCAATGGCTATACGTCGCAAGTGAGTGGTAATTTGTCCGGTCTCCAGTCGCTCCAGCGTACCCTGCAGGATAATAAAGAGGCTTTGATTAATACGCAAAACGATTTGCAAAAAATGAGTATTAATAACCCGCTTGATTTGGCAGCAGCAGAGCGTCAGTTGTCTGAAAAACAAGCTTCGCTGGCTAATTTACAGGCAGGCGCGCAGGCGCTGGATATTAAATCGGCCGAGTTGACAGTGACGCAGAGATTAAATGCCTTGCTGGATGCCCAGCAAAATTTGGCTGATTATTCCGTACGCGCGCCGTTTGACGGGGTAGTAGCCAAACTGAGTGTTAAGCCAGGCGACACTGTTTCGTCTAATGCGGGTGTAGCGACACTGATTGCCAAACAACAAACTGCGGTTATTTCTTTGAATGAAGTGGATGTGTCAAAAGTCAGTGTGGGCCAAAAAGTAACTCTTACGTTTGATGCGGTGGAAGGGCTAACTATTAGTGGTAAAGTAGCCGAAATTGATACTCTGGGTACGGTGACGCAGGGGGTGGTAAATTATACTGTGAAAATCGTATTTGATACCCATGATGATCGCGTGAAACAAGGGATGAGCGTAAGCGCTGCTATCATTACGCAAGTAAAACAGGATGTAGTACTGGTTCCTACGAGCGCGATCAAGACTCAAGGCGCAACCACCTATGTAGAACAGTTGACCGGCGGAGCTGAAATTCAAGCCGGAGCAACCATTACCTCGGCAGCTGCTCCTGTGCAAAAACGGGTAGAGCTGGGATTGTCTAATGATACCCAAACAGAAATCGTATCAGGTCTTACAGAGGGCGAACTAATAATCGCCCGTACGATTATTCCTTCTGCTGCCAAGGCGGCTACTACGGCAGCTCCCAGTTTATTCGGTGGCACTGGCGGGGGGCGAGCCGGAGGTTTTGGCGGGGGCGCCGTAGGTCGTTAAACACGTGTTATGATTGAGATCAAAAATGTTACCAAGTCCTATCATACCGGATCGATCGAATTTCAGGCTCTTAAAGGTGTAAGTTTTACGGTTAAGGACGGAGAGTTTGTTGCAATCATGGGTCCGAGCGGTTCGGGCAAATCCACTCTTATGCATTTGTTGGGGGCGCTCGATACGCCGACCAGCGGCACCTATTGGCTAGACGGCCAAGACGTGTCTACTCTCAGCGAAGATGAACTGGCCGATATTCGCAAGGACAAAATCGGTTTTGTGTTTCAGGCTTTTAATTTATTACCGCGGGCCACAGTGCTGCGCAATGTAATGTTGCCGATGGTGTATGCAGGCGTACCGCGCGAAGAACGCGTAACCAGGGCCGAAGCAGCGCTACGGGCGGCTGGACTCATGGACGATCACTTCCATCATTTATCCAATCAATTGTCGGGCGGCCAAATTCAGCGCGTGGCGATCGCGCGTTCGCTCGTTAATAATCCTTCGTTAATTTTGGCAGATGAACCAACGGGTAATTTGGATTCGAAGACGGGTGAGATAGTGTTGGGTACCTTTCAACGTCTCAATCGGGAACAGGGGCGTACTATTATTCTGATTACCCATGAGCCGGATGTGGCAGAGTATGCAGAGCGCATTATCGTGGTTAAAGATGGAGTGTTAGTGAGTGATACTAAGAACGCAAAACAGAAAATTTTATGACGACCCTTGATTTATTAGAAGAAACATACGGTGCCTTGTCGGCCAACAAAGCCCGGTCTCTTTTGACCATGCTGGGCATTGTGATTGGAATTAGTTCAGTTATCGCTATGGTCGCAATCGGACAAGGGGCGCAAAATTCCATCCAGGATCGTATTCAATCAATTGGGTCTAATTTGCTAATCATCACGCCTGGCGCGCAGCGCGGACAAGGTTTCCAGGTTAATACAGGGCGCGGGGCTGCACGCACGCTCGTGCAATCTGATGCCGAGGCACTAACTACGCAAATTACTGCGGCGAAAGCTGTGGCCCCGGAATTATCGGGCCGCTACCAGGTAACCAGTAAAGGAAAAAATACTAATACGTCAGTTGTGGGAGTTACCGGGAGTTATCCGGTCGTACGTAATCTCGAAATTGATCAAGGAGTGTTTATTGGCGATGCTCAGTCAAAAAATTTGGCCAAGGTGGCAGTGTTGGGTCCGACCACGCGTGATGATTTATTTGGGGAAGGGGTAGAGGCTTTGGGACAGACCATCCGTATCAAGGGAATTGAATTCAAAGTTATCGGCCTTACCAAAGCGAAGGGTGGCAGCGGTTTTGGCAGCCAGGATGATATGATTTTTATTCCACTCGCGACCGCCCAGCATTTTTTGGCGGGCGATAATTACGTGACGACCATCAGTGTTCAGGCGGCGAACGCCGAGAGTATGACTGCCCTGCAACAGGAAATCACTGCAATTTTATTAGATCGGCATCATCTGGGTGCTCCGGAAGAGGCTGATTTCAGTGTGTTGAATCAAGCGGATATTGTCGCGACTGCGTCGAGTGTCACGCAGACGTTTACCATTTTGCTTGGTGCGGTGGCCGGGATTTCGTTGGTAGTGGGGGGGATCGGTATCATGAATATGATGTTAACGACAGTGACCGAGCGCACCAAAGAGATTGGGTTGCGCAAAGCAATCGGCGCCAAAGGGAGCGAAATAAATTTACAGTTTTTAATTGAATCAGTGGCTTTGACCTTTATTGGGGGTTTTATCGGCATCGTGTTAGGGTGGGCCATTTCGGCGATAGTGGCTCGAACGGGCGTATTGCAAGCCGAAGTGTCGGCTTCGTCGGTAGTATTAGCATTTGGGGTATCGGCCGGCATCGGAATTATATTCGGGTACTATCCGGCCCGTCGGGCGGCGGCTTTGAATCCGATCGTGGCGCTGCGGTATGAGTAAGGGGTTTTAATAAAAAATAATGTACTATTAATATATACATTGTATGGAAAAAAATATGAACAAAACAAACATGATCATAGCCGCTATTGTAGGCCTAGTAGTGGTAGGGGGAGGAGCTTTTTATGCTGGTTTAAGTTATGCTAAAAGCCAGAGCAATCGAGCTGGCACCGCCCGATCAGCCGCTTTCAACGGTCAATTTGGCGGAGCGACCGGAGCAGGCGCACGTGGAGGCATAGCCGGTCGCGCTGGAGCCTTTGGCGCGGGTGGCGTAGCAATGGGAGAGGTGATCGCAAAAGATGATAATAGTATTACTGTCAAAATGCGCGATGGGGGGTCAAAAATTATTTTTTATTCCGGCACTACTCAGGTTATGAAAGCAGTGAGCGGCAGTGCAGCTGATGTCGCGGTGGGGCAGGCGGTAACGGCCATGGGTAAAACTAATACCGATGGCAGTGTGAGTGCGGAATCAATCCAGATTCGCCCCGCGATGCCGGCTACTAATCCATCTACGATGCAGCCCGGTGTTACGAGCACTGCGCCCGAGGCAGGAGCGGTGATGGTGAAGTAATGACTGTGTTCGGATTGAGTATTGAGAGTAGAGTGTAGACGATGCAGTTGATAAAAAGAAGCCATTGGCGTGAGTCAGTGGTCTTTTTAATATACGATTGAATTTTTTAAGTATTGAGAGTATGCTACGGGCGTTAAAGCTTATACTTAGTATGAAACATTTTAAAGAAACTATCTTTTTTCGATTTTTGGCTTCTTTTGATCGTTTTGTTATCGAGCGTTTACAAAAGATTAGTACACCCTTGGCGCGGCTGGCTCTATTTATCGTGTTTTTTTGGTTTGGGTTGTTGAAGTTGTTGCAACACAGTCCGGCCAACCCGCTGGTTACGGCATTGTTGGAACGAACCCTGCCTTTTATCACGTTCCATACGTTTATTATTATTTTGGGTTGTGTTGAAATGCTGATCGGTATCTTATTTTTAATTCCTGGCGTGGAGCGGGTAGCGATTGCCATTCTATTGCCGCACATGGCCACCACCATCATGCCGCTCGTTTTCTTGCCTTGCATTACCTGGCAACATCCGTTTGTACCGACGCTCGAAGGGCAATATATTATTAAAAACGTGGTGATTATCGCACTTGCCCTTGGAATCGCCGCTCATCTGACCCCACTCAAAAAATCGTGGTTTGATTATTTTCGCCGTTAGTGAGGTATGTTTTATTTAATCCTGATAGTCTGTGGCTCTGTGGTGAGTTTGGCGGTAGGCGCGTGGTTGTTTGCTCCGTGGGTGCCGACGCGACAGCGTGATTTAGAGCGCATCGGTAATTTACTTTCGCTTACTCCGGCTGACGTCGTATATGATTTAGGCTGTGGCGACGGGCGCGTATTATTTTATCTGTCTAAACGTTTTAAAGTGCATGCTGTGGGAGTAGAAATCGGCATCCCGTTGATTATCTGGTGTTGGCTGAAAAAGCTATTGTTACGGGCCGACCGAACGACCTTTTTGTGGAAAAATTTTTTTAATGTAGATGTTTCCAACGCGAGTGTAGTGTATTTGTTTGGTTTGCCGGTGAATTTAGCCGAGAAAATGGTTGCAAAATTAAAACGGGAATTAAAACCAGGGGCACGAATAGTAAGTTATGTTTTTACTTTTAAGGGCTTGAATCCCGAACGAGTAGATAAGCCGACGCCCAACGATTTGTCGATTTATATCTATCGGGTTTAAACTGCGCTGCGCTTGCCTAGCGTCGCTACATAAGGTAGATTGGTTAAATAATAAGTAATTTTATGAATTTTGATTCACTGGCAGTAGCCGTTAATCCAGGTTGGGAGCCACCTGCCGAGGAAGGTCAGTTAGCGGTGGATGTACTGTTGAATGCCAACCAGGTAATTGTGGTAGCGACACTCGCCGGTACCAAGCCCGAACATGTCAGTTTGCATTTGCATAACGATTTATTAACTATTCGGGGCGAACGATTTTCTCCCGCTCCCCAGGGTGCAGAATATTTTTACCAGGAATGCTTTTGGGGTCGTTTTTCCCGAACAATTGTGTTGCCGGTAGAAGTAAAGGCAGATTCAGCTCAGGCCGAGTATCATAGTGGAGTCCTGGTGGTTCGCCTCACCAAGGCCGAAGCGACCGAGAAAATTCCATTGTTTGTTATTGAAGAATAAATACTATTTCTGTGAAACATCTCTCTGTCAAAAAACTTATTCTTTTTTTGCATCTGGGGGTATTTGGTTTGGCCAGCCTGGTAATAATCGGATTGTGCCTTTATCGTTGGTATTACCAGGGCAAAGTATATCCGGGAGTCAGCCTGGGCACTCAGTCGCTCGCTGGGATGGACTCCAATCAGGTAGTCAGTCTGGTTGAGCGTCTCAATCAGCGTTATCAGTCAGAAGGATTGTCATTTGAGGTGATCGACTATACGGGCACTCATCATCAAGTGGCTGTGCCGTTGGCGTCTGAGGGAGCGCCTCTTGTTACCCTCGATAGCAGTGCTTTATCAGCCCATGCTCTGGCTTTGGGTAGAGGTGGCGATATAATAGAGCAATTATGGCAGCCCTTTAAATTAGGCGTTTTTCATTCTGTCCAACTGGATATTCCGCTTAGAGTTAGTGAGTCTCAGTTGCGAGCTGGATTGGTAACTACATTATCGCCTTTTGGCGAGTCTGCCCAGAATGCTAGCATAAAAGTGACCAGTGTTGATCCGCTACAGGTGGAAGTTGTCGGTGAAAAAACCGGGCGGATTTTTGATTTTGATGCTTTGGTGACCCGTAGTTTGCGCGCGTTACAGTCCGGATCCTTTGCTCCGATTGTGGCTGCTGCAGAATTATTTGCTCCCACTATTACCGAAGCGGAAGCGCGAACTCTCATTCCTCAGCTAGGGGGGGTTTTAGCGGGTCATACGTTGGCTCTGGCGGCTACTAGTTCAATTGATGCGCTGTGGCATACCTGGACATTGCGCCCTGCAGATTTTGCCCCGTGGATAATCGCAGACAAAGATCCTGGCAGCGGCAGTTTGCGACTCGCGCTTGATCCAATTTTGGTACAGAGTTATTTGGACAGAGAAGTCCGGCCCTCGATCGATCGCCCGGCCGTGGATGCTCGGTTTAGTCTCCAGGATGGCAAGGTAACGGAGTTTCAAGGCAGCCAATTGGGGATCGCCCTACAAGCCGCCTCTACCACCGCAGAACTGAACCAGGCCTTTACCCAGCTGCCGTTTACAAATCCACCCACTACGACCGTCACGGTCCAAACAGTAG
>CAZPCV010000027.1:0-18650 GCA_964585245.1 uncultured Gammaproteobacteria bacterium | reverse complement strand
CTTTTTCCGGGGTTGGCACGCACATAAAGACCGCATCGAGGCCAGAGTCGATAAAACTTTGTAATTCGCTCTTCTCGGTAGTAAAACGTATACGCGAACGATTACGGATCAATAAATCAGCCAGCCCCTGTTCGTGCAGGCATGATTGGATAACATCGCGATCATCCATGGAAAGTTTTTTTACTTTTTCTTTATCAACATCGAATACCAAGGTGTCGTGGCCGGAATCGGCCGACACGGCTGCGCTGCAGGCGCCTACGAACCCGCCACCGATATAGAGGATTTTCATATGAATTTTAGCCAAGAAATGGTTAAATTATACCACACCAGGACTACCTTGACAACAGTCATTTTTTGGAGTATAAACAAATGTTGCCTAACTGCCGATTTCGGTCGGTGGAGAGGCAACATTGACAAACGAATAGGAGACAGACAAATGCGAATTGATCCGAATCTATTGGAACAGGCGCTGAGCCTGGACCCGTTCCAGAACCCCTGGTCGTCAGATCTAGCACAGGACCTTTGCAGGCAGAAGCGCTATGATGAGTACGCGGGGGTATTCCAGCAGGTCGCTGACCAGTCGGTCGCGCGCGCTGCCTGGGCACGTTTGCAGCAGTGTTACGGACTGCGGCAAAACTACAACCAGCTTGATCTGGCACAGAAGGCCCTGAACCAGGCACGGATTGTGATCAGCCTGCTGCAGCCGGGCACGGTTCGCGATGAGCTGGAGGCCGGAGCCCTCCGCCAGGGCGTTGTCCTGTACCACGTCAACGGCAACTACTCGGACGCGGCCGCCTGCTATCGCCGCCAGGCCCAGATGTACCAGGAGATCGCCGCCCAGACCCCGGATCAGCAGGCGGCTACCCAGCTGTACCTGCAGGCCGAGATTGGCCTCTTCGCGGCAGTCGTGGAGGACCTCGATAAGGCGATCGTCTCAGGCCAGGACACCCAGGAAGCATTCGAACGTCTGCAGGAAGCGGGCGAATGGCTGGATGGGGTACTGGATGAGAGCAAGATCGGCGCCAACTATCGGATGAGCCTGGAGGCCTTCTGTGGCACCAAGCACCCGATCCTGATCGGGAACACCAGCCTCAACATGTACGCATCACAGCTCGCGGCTCGCAACCCCGCCACTCAGCAGGACTTTCGCCACTGGATCCTGCTCGCCCAGGCCCAGGCGGCCCTGAACAGCGAGGACAACCTCAAGGCGATCGCGCTGGCCACCCAGGTGGTCAACGAGAACGTCTATGGCGACTCCACTGCCGTCGGGCATCTGTTCCTGGTACGACTGTTCGTGGCCCAAGGGGACAACACCAAGGCACTCGATGAGCTGGACAAGCTGGCGGCACTCCCAACCCCCGGCACCCACTCCGCCAAGGCCGCGGGACTGCGCCTCCAGGCGCAGATCAACCTCGCGCGGTAAACTCGGCGTACCCCCTCCTCCACCCCGACCGTGCCCCTGGCCTCCCCAGGGGTGCAGCTCCTCCCAAAGGCGCCGACTTCGTCACTCGGCTAATCCACATATTTTTCATTCTGATGGAGGATAAGTGGACTAAAAAATCCCTGATTAATTAGCCAGGGATTTTTTATTGCGTAAAACGTATCTTAATTCTCTGAGAAGTTACTTCTCGACACTTATGAACGCTTTTTCCGGTAACAAAGGATACAGCAACGTAAACAATGCCGCTACCATAAAGGAAATGGTAAAGGGATATACACCCGCCCAAAATAAGGCCATCAAGAAAGGCAGAATAATAATTCGACCCACATTAAACACAATATCCCGCATTACCAATTGCACAAAATAATCTTGGGTGTTGAGAGAGCGAAAAAATGCCGCTGACCACGGAACCAGAATAAACTCACCGGACATTTTACGATACAACTCCGCAAAAAATAACCGTAACGGATTATCCGCCACGATACTCCCTATCCACCCGACAAAATAAAACGCCGTCCCGATCTTCAATAATTTTTTGGCTGAATACCGATCCGTAAACTTACCTACGAGATATAGCCCGCTCATGGTCATGATGGTAGCTACCGTCATAATATAGCCTACTCTTTGCACCGTACCTACCACTACGATCAAAAATATAGGCCAAATGACGCGGCCAATGCTCGATTCAATCGCATACCCAATAAAACTAAGCTCCATATGCCGATGATCGGCCGCTCGCAGTGCCGCCAATACCTGGCCCATAGTGAGCTGAATAGCTGATCGCGTTTGCGTCGACAACCACAGGGGAATAAGAGCCACCACGAGGAGCAGAGCTCCCATAAAAAATAACTTACCATACCCTAACGAGCTGATCACGAACGCCGCCACAACGGGTGCCAAGACCCCACCTGCTACCGAGGCGATTTGAGTTAATGATAAGCCTCGCCCTATATCTTTTCGATCGGTATGTTGAAAAAAATTTAATCCAAAACTGAAATTATATAACACTGAGCGGGCCGCAGAAAAAAATGGCAATACGAATAACAACCACGGGGCTTCGGGAATCAGGCGCAATCCCCCATAATACACCAACAAAAACGGAGTCGAAATAACCATCGCCCATTTGGCACCTACTCTCGCCACCACCTGAGCCGCCGGTAGGGCACACACTACCGACCCGACATGAGCCAGTAGATAAAAAAGTAAGATAAGATAGGCTGAGTAGCCTAGTGAGTAGAGATAAATCGGGATGAACAAACTAATCAAGCTCTCGGCCAGATTCATGAGCAAGATTGAAATATACAATCCGTTAACTTCTTTATGTACGAAGAAATGATGATGAAAATGATGCGTGTGTGAAGACATAACCTGGTTCTCTCGCACGTATAGTGCGATACGTTATACTCCCCACAATGAAGTCATAAGTGCCGCTTCGTCCTGTAACAGGATCTGTTTGATTTCTGGTACCGACAAGGTCTTTTTATCTTCGGTCGTATAATCAGTGACGTCACTTTTACGCGTGGTCGTAGCCGAGAAAGAAAAGAGGTCTTTATTGGCATATTGCTCTCGACCGATCACCGGAGTAATAACAAACATTTCATTAGTTTCAACGGCGTAACTGGCTTCATCTTTCGTTAACAACTTTTCGTGCAATCGTTCCCCAGCTTTACGCCCGATGATTTTAATCGCAATTTTCTTCGGGTCAAATCCTAATTTCGGAGCGTATAATTCGATCATCGCCTGAGCTAAATCATAAATTCGAATCACCGGCATTTTTAAAATAAAGATTTCTCGGTCTTCCATGAGAGCCGCAGCTTTAAACACTAAATTAACGGCCTGATCTATAGACATAAAAAACCGATACATAAGCTTATCGGTCACCGTAACTGAATCGCCGTTTTTAATTTGTTGATAAAACAACGGTACCACCGAACCCCGCGTGGACAGCACGTTTCCAAATCGGACAAAACAACATTTAGTCTGACGATGTTTGCCCCGATAATGAAGCGAAGCCAGCATGATACGTTCGGCCAACAGCTTGGTACAGCCCATGACACTTACTGGGTCAGTAGCCTTATCAGTAGAAATGCCAACGAATCGTTCTACCCCATTATCCAGCGCTGCTTCCATCACATTCTGCGTACCGATAACATTGGTTTTGACAGCTTCGAACGGATCGTTCTCACAGGCTAAGACATGTTTCATAGCCGCGGCATGAAACACAATATCCACATCCTCCATCGCCCGGTTGACTCGTTCTTTATCACGGATATCACCGATCAACAGGCGGAGCCGTTTTTCATTCCCCAAGCGATGGACCAAGGCAAATTGTTTACTTTCATCACGGCTTAAAATCCGAATTTGTCGCACTTGAGATTTGAGTAAATGACGCACAATGGTAGAACCAATCGAACCGGTTCCGCCGGTCACCAAGACTAATTTTCCTTTAAAAGGATTAGCAGCAGCCATACACGCTTTAAGAGATAATAGTTACCAATTGGTCTACTATATAAATAATATCGGCCCGTGTCAATCCAATATAAAAGGGCAAGGCCAAAGAAATTTGGCTAATCCCTTCGGAAATCGGAAAGTCTCCGGTCTTATATCCAAACTGGCTTTTATAAAAGCTAAATAAATGAATCGAAGGCAAATATGGCTTACTACCAATCCCCGCCTTGGCCAAACGAGCAATTACCTGGTCACGGGTAAGTTTGCTTTTCTGTAAACGCACCACATATACAAACCACGTATGCGTATTACCCGGAGCAATCTCTGGCACCTCAACCAAATCCGAATAACGAGCCAATGCTTCCGTATACCAGGCGGCGATTCGCTGGCGCTCACGAATCAAAAAATCCAACCTAGTAAGTTGGGTCAGCCCCACTGCGGCACTCATTTCATCCAAACGATAATTATAACCGAGATATTTATGATCCAGCCATTGCATATTTTCACCGCGGCCCTGGTTACGCAAGCTGCAACAGATACGGTAGATTTTTCGATCATTGGTCACGATCATACCGCCTTCTCCGGTCGTCATCTGTTTATTAGGATAAAAAGCAAATACGCCAGCCTCGCCAAACGTACCAACTTTTTTACCACGGTACTTGGCATCCAAGGCTTCACAGGCATCTTCGATCACTTTGAGTCGATATTTTTTTGCCAGCCGCATGAGAGGTCTCATGTCGGCTGCTTGTCCAAAAATATGGATAGGCAAAATAGCTTTGGTACGAGCAGTAATCTTTTTTTCAATCAGGGCCACCTCTATATTCCCGTTCCTAGGATCAACATCGACAAATACCGGTTTAGCTCCTACATACAGGATAGCGTTACCCGAAGCTACAAAGGTAAACGGAGCGGTAATGACCTCATCTCCGGGACCCACGCCCGCGGCTAATAGTGCCAAGTGAAGACCAGCGGTTCCGCTATTTACTGCGCACGCATACTTTACGCCCAAACGTCGGGCAAAGGCCTGTTCGAATTTCTCAACGTACGGACCAATGCTTAAAATGCCTGATTTCAACACCTTCGTAACTGCCGCAATTTCTTGCTGAGTGATATAGGGTTTGGCCAAAGGAAAACGCTTATTCATAAAGATTTAATTATTTTCGCGGGCACTCCATACGCTACCGTATTTGGCGGAATGTCGTGGGTGACAAAAGAAAATGCTCCAATAATACTATTTTCACCGATGGTCACCCCGGGCATAATCACCGAGTGCGAGCCAATCCGACAATTGCGCTTCAAATGCACTTGGCCCTGCTTATTATCAATCGTAGAGACGGAATAGATCGAACAATGCGAACCGATCTGGACGTCATCCTCGATAGTCACCCCTTCGGCCGCATTGATATAGGTAAAGGCGCCAATATCAGTATTCTTGCCCAACTGCAATGTATCAACGTGGCTCACCACCCAATTCCACTGGGTTAATTTTCCTTCCTCTATCGTGGGCGGTTGCCAGTCAGCAAATCGAGACATACTAAAAAAAATAAATAATTAATAAATAATTTGTTTCCAGAGTAAGCGCTCATCGATAGATATCTCTTCTAGCTTTCGCACGATACGTTCAGCTGCCTGACCGTCACCCCACGGGTTAGTAAGACGGAATAATTTTTTCCGATAACGCTTATCCTCTAGCCAACGTCGCATCGCTGTATAAATTGCCCGAGTGTCATGTGGTACATTGACCACATTCGCTCCTTGCACTCGGCCTAATTGACGGCGACCAATATTCACTACCGGTGTTTTAAACGAGGCTGACTCAATCACAGCGCCACTACTATTTCCTACCCACACGGCCGCTTCTCGCGCGAGCGCCAAAAATTGTTTAAAGGGCAGGCTCGGAAAAATATAAAACAACGGACGAGTCCGATAACGCTCAATCTCGGTAATCATCTGGCGTCCACCCGCATCAGCATGCGGGAAAATAATAACGGCAGGCAAACCGAGCGAACTGACCGCTTGCAAAGTCTGCCGCATCTGGAGACCGGCATTAGATACTTCTTCGCTGACCGGGTGCTGAGTGACGAGAACAATAGGTTTCTCAACATCTAAACCCAACTGGCCACACAACTCCACTCGACTAGGCAACGTCTCATTTTTAATGACATCTAGAGCTGGAGCGCCGACCACGTGAATACGCCAGGCTTCTTCGCCGAGCCGGGCTACTCGCTTCGCGGCCTCAGTCGTGGCACAAAAATGCAAATGGGCCAATTTAGTAATAGCATGGCGAGCTACTTCATCCACGGTGCCCGTCTTATCGCCGGCATGGATATGAGCGACCGGAATACCAACATACAAACACGCGACAGCAGCGGCTAGCATCTCGGGCCGATCACCCAAAAGTAGCATCATATCCGGACGCTCTTTCAGGAGCCAAGGGACAAGCCCGAACAAACACTCCGCGCTAAACCGCGCCATGCTCGCGGGTTCGTCGCTATCAAATAGCGCGGGAATAGTACTGACTGTGGGAAATTCTTTACGTACTTCATGAATAGTTTCTCCAAACAACGGCATTAAATGAATGCCGGTGGCGACCAATTTTAAACGGAGCTGTTTACTACGCTCAATCGCCTGTAGTACCGGGGTCATCAAACCAAAATCAGCGCGGGTACCAGTAATATAAGCAATAGTTTTTTTATTGTTATTTTTCATAATCTTCACTAGTTACCAGGGTGTCGGCAGGAATAGCGCGGCGCGCTTTTTTGCCCACAAGCGAATATACGGCGACAGGCGGCAATCCGGTACCTGGTCGCTTCATAATAAAGTCGCTCACAGCCAACGTTTCGCCGGCTAAAATCGCGCGGCGGCTAACGATACTTTTGCGGGCTACCAAACGAATAGCTTCTTCCTCGGGCGTACACTGTTTATTACCATCTCCCAACATGACTTCAGCGGAGCGAACACCCTTTACCATGGCAGCCAATTCTACAGGATCAAGCGAAGCTTTATGGTCCGGCCCCGGCAATGATTTATCCAGCGTAAAATGTTTTTCAATAACCGTAGCGCCCAGTGCCGCCGCTACGATATCTGCTACTACCCCCTCACTGCCATTATCCGAATAGCCAATCGGATATTCCGGGAAAGCCCGCGCGAGCGTAGTTAGGGCCCGCAAATTAAGGCTTTCAAAACTAGGCGGGTAATTAGAGGTGCTATGCAAAATAATAATCTCGGAATTGCCTTCCTCGGTAATAGCGCTAATGGCCGCTCTGGTTTCGGCCATATCTGCCATGCCGGTTGAAACAATCATCGGCTTTCCTTTGCGGGCCACCTGCTTCAAAAAAGGAATATTAGTAATTTCTCCTGACGGAATTTTATAGGCGGGCACCTGTAACGTTTCCAAAAAGTCGGCATCCGGCTCAGAAAAAGGAGTAGACAAAAACATAATGCCACGTGCCTGACAGTAGCTCTGTAGGGAACGATGATTATCCTGGCTAAATTCCAATCGCTTCAGCATGGCTAATTGCGATTCGCTTTTACCAATATTCTTGGTTTGATACTCAGCTTGGGCCGCCGAAGCGGTTACTAGCATATCGGCCGTGAAAGTTTGAATCTTAAAAGCATCGGCACCAGCAGCTACGGCCACATCTACCAACTGTTTAGCTAACGCCAGCTCACCATTATGGTTCACACCGGCTTCCGCGATGACAAAGACTTTTTGTCCGGGGCCGACCAACGTCTGACCCAACGAAATAACTTTTGCAGCCATAAGGAATTAAAATAATTACTACAAACTCCAACCGCCGTCGACAATAATATCTTGTCCCGTGACGTACCTTGCGGCGTTTGATAGCAAAAATACCAACACACCTGAAACATCACTCGGCTCTCCCATCCGCTGACCCAAAACAACTTTTTGGGTATAACGTTGTACAAATGAATCTGATTGATTATCGAAAATTCCTCCAGGCGACAAACTATTTACCCGAATCCCATCAGCACCAAAATACGAAGCGAAATAACGGGTCAAATTGATAACCCCCCCTTTAATCGCTGCATATTCTACCGGCATAGTCATAGACGTACCATCATAGATATCAAAACGAGGAGCGTGACTGCCATAAATTGAACCAAGATTTACAATCACTCCCCCGCCCTGGCGCTTCATCACAAGAGCAATTTCTTTACTCATCAAAAAATAACCACCCAAATGCGAATTTAGGTTTTCACAAAAATCTTCATACGTCACTACCTCTACTTTTCGACCATACTGAGCATTACGTGGATACGCATTATTCACGAGCCCATCAATCCGCCCAAAACGTGATTGTACTGTCTCAATTAAAGCGGCAATGTCAGCCTGCTTAGTAATATCGGTTGCTATAAATAGACTTTCCTGTCCAGTTGCTTCAGCAATCTCTTTTACTACCTGCTGACCCTGGTCCGCCATAACATCTGCCACCGCTACCCGCGCTCCAGCTCTGGCGCAAGCCAACGAAAATTGTTTCCCTAGTAACCCAGCGCCACCAGTTATAACAATGACCTTGTCTTGCAGTGAAACCACTGATTGATTATTTGTAAACATATGATACGAATATTAACTCACCCTATGATCTGTTGCTAGATGATAAGTTCTATAAAAATAGGTTTTAGGATTATTTAATAACACATTCGGCGCTCCTTGCTCAACTACTTTTCCCTTTTCTATAGCGATAATATGATCAGCATTCCGTAGCGTCGATAATCGATGGGCAATAATAAAAATAGTCGTGGTTCCACGCAAATTCTCAATCGCTTTTTGAATTAACTGTTCTGATTCAGTATCAAGCGAGCTGGTCGCCTCATCCAAAATAAGCAACTTTGGATTTCGTGCCAACACTCTTGCCAAAATAACTCTCTGGCGTTCGCCGCCGGACAAACGTATTCCTCGCTCGCCGACCATGGTTTGAAACCCATCTGGCAATGACATGATAAAATCGTAAATATAAGCGACCTTCGTAGCTTCGATAATCCGCTCAATTGACAAACTGGAGTCATAAAAACGAAGGTTATTCTCGATAGTATCATTCATTAAAAAAATATCTTGAGAAACATACCCAAAATTTTGTCGCCATTCTTTCAGATTAATAGTATGTATATCAACACCGTCAAGAAAAATTTTACCACTTTGCTGCTTATATAAACGAAGCAGCAGATCGACGATTGTGGTTTTTCCAGATCCCGAAGGGCCAACCAAGCCGACAATTTGGCCTTTAGGTATAGAAAAGGTCAAATCAGATATCACAGCATTGCCAGCGCCATAATTAAACTCTACGCGATCAAATTGTATTGCATCTGTAAAAGAAAATATATTAGTCCCGGACACCGGCTCAACACTGACATTTAGCGCAGACTCACAATCAAGCAGGTTCTTTAAATAAGGAAATCCAGCATTAATAGAATGCAATTGATTTTGCAAGAGCTGTACATTGCTAAAAACTTTGTTAATTGCATATATCAAAACAGCAAATGAACCAATATTGAACAATTTAAATTTATATAGCAAAGAAAAAATGGCCAAAATGAATAAAATCCCAAGCGGCTGCACAAATACATTGGTCAAACTCTTGAACCAAGCAATCCGATTTTGAAATAATTTAATAGTTTTAAAATACTTGTCAGCCCGTGCAAACACCGACTCTTCAACAGCCATTGATTTAATGGTTTTGACACCGATAACATTTTCATCTATGTAGTGTGCCATTTCTTTACTCAAGACATTTGACTTAAATGAATACGCCCTACTTTTATAAAACAACGGTTTAAAAATTAACGAAAAAAAGAAACCAAAAAAAATAGTGGCGATCGCCACCGGCCAGGAAACATTGATTATTAAAAAAACGTAAATAATAACATTAACCAAAACCGTCATGGCATTAGTAAGCGAATTGATTAATGCAGCCACGTAATTAGTATTGACAGTTAATATCTGGGTTAGATGGCCAACCCTCTGCTGCAACAAATAAGGCCAGTCAGCGGCCAGCGTCAATTTAAACAATCTTTGCCGACTAGTTTTTTCATAATCAGTCGCTAAATAAGAATTAATGTAAGTCACCGCCACCAATACTAAAGCCTTAACTAAAAATAAAAGCAGAATTAAAATAAGTAGCATCTTAATCGAAAATGGCAAGTGAAAAAATTTTAGAAATGAACTTACGTACTGAGACACTACATCAAGTTCGCCAAATGATTGCGTTGGGTTTAACAAATAAAACAAAGGGATGATGGCATTAATACCTATTCCTTCCAAAATTCCACTCACTATATTAAGAATTACTAAAAAAAATAGTAAAAAATTGTAACCTTTTAAAGCTTTATGGAGAGTAGCAGCCAATTGAAAAAATTTTTTAATGATAGCCTTCATAGCAGATTCAAAATTTTCAAAATATTAGAAATAACGGCTGCCAAACTACTATTTTTCGGCATATACAAAATACCACGGCATAAGTAGCGGGCCACTCATCTGAAGACGTCGGCCACTGGTAAGCATCTCGGTGTAGGTACCTAAATCCCTAGTAATACAAGGTAAATCAATATCGATATCGTAACGTTTAAAAGAAAACTTTTTATAACCAAATTTGGCCAAATATTTTTTAAATAATCCGAGCGAATAAACATTATAATAATACTCTACATATTCTTTATTTTTAGTAGGGCGATAATAATCGTGCAAAGTAATGAACGCGTTGATTTCGCCTTCATAGAATAATGAAGAAGCGGCGAACCATCGCGGATTTAAACGCAGTATTGAACGCATGGCCTTTTCATAATGGGGTAACCAAGAAAGTGTTTGTAATGAGATTACTCCGTCTGTCTCAAAAAATAATTTCTGCTTTTTTAACTTGAATAAGTCTTGACATTGTAAAATAATGTTATTAAGTGCTAATTTTTCAATTATTTTTTTTCCAATCATTATTAATTCCTGGTCGTTATCAACGCCGACACATTGTATCTGGGGATTTCTCTTCGCAAAATAGGCCAAATTACTACCAGCACCTGCTCCAACATCAATAATTTTCTTTGATTTATTAAAACAATCTTTGTTGGCTAACCATTCATAAAACAATTCCGTACTACGGTACGGCTTATCAAATTGTCCTAAATGATAAGATAATTTTCTATTTAACGCCATAACATCATTATCGTTAATTTAAACGCTTAAAACCACTATGAGCTATTGGCCCCTCCAATAAAGCCTGAACTTGTTCACGAGCAATAGCTTTTGCAATAAAAGCAAACACAGCATCAACGGCTGATAAATATTTTTCGACTCTTTCTGGAGTATGCGCCAAACACACATATACACTACTCGAAGCTAAATATCCGTATTTTAACATTTCCTGTGTAAAAAGCGTCCTCACTGCCTGACTCTGATCTCCATAATTAAAAGAAAATGTAACAAGTGCTTCTGGCCCAACTACGGTAATCGACAAACCATGATTAGCAGCCAATTGCTTCCAACCATTGCCAATCATCCTGCCGATCTCGTATAAATGAGCAGGCACATTATTTTCAACTAATTTTTTAATTGTGGCCAATGCCGCAGTCGGCCCTATCCGTTCGGTCCAGGAAGTACTACTAATAAAAGTTTTTTGTGCAGCCTGCATAACTGACTGTCTTCCAATGATAGCAGCCATAGGGAAACCGTTACTAATTGCTTTAGCAAATACTGCAATATCAGGATTTATCCCATAAACCAAATGAGCCCCACCAACATTCAACCTCCACCCAATTGTGATTTCATCAAAAATCAATACCGCTCCTATACGAGTGGCAATTTTTCTAACTTCAACTAAAAAATTGTTGATCGGCTCTTGATGTCGAACTGTTTCAACCACAATAACCCCTATATCCGAACAATTCGCGACTAATCTTTCTAAATCAGCTATATTATTATATGAAAATGGTAGAATAGTGCCACCAAGTTGCGGCGGCACACCTACTGGTTCTAAACCGGGTAAAAGATGTTCATTCAATCCGTTAGCACCGGATAAATTAGTAGCCAAATACCAATCAGACCAACCATGATAACCACAAAAAGCGACCGTGCTCTTGCCGCTGGCCGCCCGGGCGATACGCACTGCTACTGCCATAGCTTCACCGCCACTTCTCGTAAAGCGAGCCATTTCAGCCCACGGATGAAGTTCACATAATTTTTCTGCCAATACGACTTCTTCGGGGGAGTTAAGAGTCCCCATCGAACCATTATCAATAGCCTTTTTAACCGCCTGATTAACATCCTGATCAGCATAACCAAGGATCGCGGTACCAACACCCATTATTGTAAAATCTTGATACTGTTGTCCTTCTAAACCCCACAAATCAATGCCGACCGCACGCGTATAATACGCTGGCCAATTATCTGGCAAAAACATTTCTGAACGCTTAGACAATAATTGCCCGCCACCAGGAATAATAGTTTTTGCTTTGCGCCACAAATCACCACCAGGATTATTTTTTAAATTAAGCATAGACAAAGCTTAAAAAAAATTCTTAATTTTTTTAACAATCTGCTGTTCATTTTTGGCAAGAAGCTCTGCGAGAACAAAGTCCTCTGGCTCGTCCAAATCAACCGCACGCCAACGCGGAATAACATGAGCCAGCGTCCTGGGAGGCAAAAAGGTGCGCTTAGCAAGCAACGCTGACGTTTTTATCGCATACACCATCGATCCATCCAGCTTGTAGGTTGATGGTAATTCTTGACGATTAGTTGAGCTTAAAAAAGCCTTTTTACTTACTAATTGTAGGAGTCCTTGTTTATCCTTAAAAAACAAGAGTTGTTCAGTTTGACAAACAGTGACTATTGCTTCAGCCTTAGAACGAAGGAGTGCGGTCATGGCCTGATCGATTATATCGGTTGTACGTAACGGAGAGGTAGGCTGCAACAAAACTAAATAATCGGGCACATAATTCTGTTTATCTTTTAAAAAAGACAACATATGAGCAACAGCATCAATCACTTTACTAGTGTCACGCGCCAAACTGGTCGGCCGCAAACAAGGGATTTCAGCGCCAATTTCTTTAGCTATAGCAGCAATTTTAACAGACTCTGTTGAGACAATAATTCTATTAATAAACTTCGATCTTTGGGCCTGTCTAACGACTCGATTGATCAATGGTTCTCCCAAAAACAAACGACCATTCTTATTGGTGATTCCTTTACTACCGGCACGAGCTGGTATAAAAGCCATGATTTTTAATTTTTTTTGCATCATATTAAAAAGCAATAAAACCCAATTAAAATATATACTATTCTGGAATAATAAGCAACTGACAAGCAGTTGACCATACCATAAATTTCGGGTATCATCTCCCGAGATGTATCTGCAGACGAGATGTACCTACAGAAAATTTTAAAATTGACTTTTTTACTTTATAGATATGAAGGGGTGTTTTATAATGCAACGCCAATTTGCGTACCTAGCGCACGGTATAGCCGTTGTTCTAAAAAATAAATACGATATTACTGACTTCTGTGGCTATGTATCACAGCGTCCAAGTTTTGAATTCCTCCAAAACCAAAAAGAAATCAAATATACCAAATTAATTCTTGATGAAGATATTCATAAAGAATATGAACACGAGCCAATTGATCTAGCCTACTTACGACGATTGGAAAATGAGTACGGCCTGCCAAATCTTTGGCCATATTTAGCAGTCGATCGAGTATTAATGTTTAATCAATTAGTAAGAGAATACCCGTATAATACCCCCCCTTACTCCTATGAAGAAATGTTGCGCATTTTACAAGTAAAGGCTAAACGCATTATTGAATTCTTAGACAAAGAAAAACCTGACTTTTTATTCTTATCGGTAATCGGCTCAGTCGGAAGCTATTTGCTCTATTCCTTTGCTAAAAAAAGAGGAATTAAAACATACATTGTTCAGCTTACAACCATTAAAAACCAGTACATTTGTACAGAAGACTACCGCTATTTTACTGGCGTCCAAGAATTATTACAGAATCAAAAAGAGATAAATATAAAACCTGAATCGATTAAACAGGCCACTTCTTTTATTAAAGAATTCAGGCGTACACCTCACCCCTATTACGATGATTCCAGCCCCACTAAACAACATGTTAGACGCCTCCAACAATTTAGCTTTCTGCGTCCGAGAAATTTATTAAAAATTCTTTTATTCCTAAAAAATTATTTTTACCAGCATTATCATAATGGGGAATCAGCAGATTACTCTTACATTGGTCCATGGAATTATCTGCGAGATGGAATAATTAGAAAAATTCGTAATCTACGCGGGGTAGACGACCTTTATGATGCGTTTGATCACAAAAAAAAATACGCTTTTTTCCCCTTACACTACGAGCCTGAGATCGCTCTTTTGTTGCAGGCACCATTCATGACCGATCAAATCCACACCATCAAACAGATAGCCCGCTCCTTGCCGGTGGGATATTATTTGTATGTAAAAGAGCATCCTCAAATGGTTATTTTTCGACCAAGATCCTATTACAAGGAACTTAAAAAAATTCCTAATGTACGTTTATTGAATCCATCGATACCTAGCTTCCCTATTACTCAGGCGGCAGAACTAATCACCACGATCACGGGCAGTGTTGGCTGGGAAGCAATCATTTTTGGCAAACCAGTAATCACGTTTGGTGATACATTTTATAATAAATTAACTTTTGTAAAAAATTGCAGCACCTTTGCAGAACTACCCAATATGATCAAATATCAACTAGAAGAATACCGCTATGACGAAGATGAACTTATCAAATTCATAGCAGCTATTTTTCAAGATTCAGCTCACATCAATCTACACGATTTGTGGCAAAAAGAAACAAGCCTTGAAAAAAGAATTAAAGGCATTGTCCCCCTCGCCGACTTATTAGCCGACAAACTAGGACTAAAAAGGCAAGTATAATCAAATAGTCTCCACTTGTTTGCCATACCCGGCTGAAGTTTGGCACGCCTTAGATAATACCACCGAGGCAACCCCACTATAACATCTGTCGCCGTCGTTAATTCCAAAGCAGCCTCGGAATTGAGATTAAAAAAATTTCATTGTAAAAACTAAGTAACATTGATGCTAAAAATATCTATGATTAACGTGGGAGTTATTGGCACGGGTTTTGGAGCAAAAATCCATATTCCAGGCTGGCAAAGCCTACCTGGAATTAAAGTCCTTGGCCTAGCTGGAAAAAATTATGCGGACACAAAAAAAATAGCGCAATATTTTAAAATTGAACGTGTTTTTTATAATTGGCAAGATTTAGTATGTGACCCGGATATTGCTATCGTAAGTGTGGTGACTCCACCCCATCTGCACGCAGACATGATTATTGCCGCTTGGAAGAATAAAAAGGCCGTCCTCACGGAAAAACCGCTTTGTCACGATTTAATTGATTCAGCCAGATTGCTTAAAGAATTTAAAAAAAATAAGCTACTCAATGCTATTAATTTTGAACTACGATACTTGCCTGTCTTCAAAAAATTGAAAACATTGCTGCAATCCAAGCTAATTGGTGATTTAAGAAGCATCACTGTTAATCTAACGACGGGGGGCAGAGCCAATGCTGAGGTTCCCCTGAATTGGTCAAATTATTCTCGTTTTGGAGGTGGAGTTCTTGCCAACTATGGATCACATGTAATCGACTATCTGGAATGGTTAATGGGTCCAATCACACAAGTATCAGCACAACTGACACTAACAAAAAAAACAACCTACCCTGCTAAGCCCAAGCCGACCGCGGAAGACGCAGTTTTTGTTAACTTTATTTTAAAAAATGGCACACCCGGTTCAATAGTAATAAGCAATGTGGTGTACGGTGGAGAAGGACAGCGCCTTAGTCTATATGGTTCAAAGGGAACCCTTATACTCCACAATCCTAACATTTTTGATTTTGCTAGAGGTTTTCGTCTTACCCACATCGATTCCATTGGCAATCACATAAATATTAATACTCCAGAACTACCTACTAACGCTGGAACAACCTACTCCGATGGACGTCTAGCCCCATTCATCGATTTGGCAACTGACTTCATAAAGTGCTTCAAACAAAAACAAAGCTTTTCACCCGATATCAACACAGGAGTTCGTGTGCAACGTGTGCTCGCAGCTATTCAACAATCTAATCGGCAAAAAAAATTAATTTCCATCAAATAACCAATCTTTGTCTTTCATTAAACTTATTTTAAACTTTCAATCAAGCGTTTCGCTTGCAATCTATAATTCATCTGATCGTCACCAAGACGCCGATAACAATTAGCCGATAAACGCTCACGCAAAAAATAATCCGACCCCAACTGCTCAATTTTATTGGCCAGATCCTTATAATCTGTATCCTTAAAATACAAAGCAGAGTCCTCAGCATCCCACTGCAAACCTCCACCACCTGGTAAAATACTAGGCAAACCAAAAGCCATGGCATCTAACAACGAATAAGAAGTCAAATCATGACGCCAACGAGCCTGTACAAACAAATCAGCTCTTTTTAAATAATTATACAGTTGATCCTTTGACATCCACCCAGGAAATACAACATGTTCACTTAGGCCCAACTCATTAACCAACGCTTGCACCGCCCCCTCTTCAGGACCGCTACCACCCAATACCAAAGTATACTGTTCTTTATTTTTCACTTCGGCAAAAGCTTTTATAAGCAGGTCAAAGCCTTTCCCTGGAGCCATCCGACTGGAATAAAATATAATCAATTTTCCAGAATGCTTATTACGCGCACGATAGTGCCCAGAAGTAACGCCATATTCATTCATTAGAGACTGGTAATCGAAAGGATCACCTACAATAATTGTCCGTGTAGCTGGAAAATGCAAGCCAAATTGTTCATACGATTGTTTGAGGAAAGGATTTGTAAAAGCTGCCCGATCTATATGAACAGCCAAGTGAGTGCCAATTTTACTCTCTAATTCGTAACGTAATAATTTTTTTATTTTATTATACAAGGATATTTTGCGCTTTCGATAAAAAAGTTCGGATCTATTTTCTGGCCAGGACACCAATTCGCGATTAAAAAAAGCCACTACTGGCACCCTACCACCCCGCATCCGATACGTTCCCGCTCCATACAAAAATAAATGCCCGTCTACCTGAAACACATCGGCTTCGGCTTCGTATTTTTTTAATAGCCTATACACTCCCAGCTGAATGCCCAGCTGGCGTCTACTCTTTATTTGTTCAGCCGCCACATGATATGGGCGCGGAGTAGGAATATTGTTATTATCAGAAAACGCGGTCACTATCGTAACGGTATGCCCCATTTCTTGCCAAGCTCTGGCTGTCAAATCAAACTCTGTAACCGAGGCTCCAGCCGTAACAAAATTTAATTTCGAAGTGATCATTATTACGCGCATAGAACAAAAATTTTAAAGAAAAATAGTTTGACAATAATCCATTTAACCCATAAAATAGAGCATATTTATGAAAAAGTAAAGTATCTGTATGCTTAAAAAAGCAACCTACGGCCATATCACTAAATGTCAGGTCTGCAACTCAGATGATCTGGTGACAATTCTTGAATTAGGACACCAACCGCCCGTACATGCTCATTTAACTGCTGCCAAACTACACCAAGCAGAAACGACCTACCCGCTAAATTTTTGCCGCTGCCACTCTTGTGGCCTATTACAGCTTGATTATATCGGTGACCCATCTGTAATTTTCCCCCCCGAATACCCCTACCAAACCGGCATGACCAACATGCTCATCCGCAACTTTCGCACCTTGGCTGAACAAACAATAGAACGTTACCATCTGGACAAAGATGATCTGGTCATTGATATTGGCTCAAACGACGGCACGCTTCTCGCCGGCTTCCAAGCCAAAGGCATGCGCGTTTTAGGGATTGAACCGACCAATATTGCCAAAATCGCTAATGAGCGAAATATCCCTACTGAACAAACCTATTTCGACGAAGGTGTAGCCAGTCGCATCGTCGCTACTCACGGCAAGGCCAAAATCGTCACCTGTACCAATGCCTATGCTCATATCTATAATCTTTATGAAATTACCGCAGGCATAGAAACAATATTATCCGATGATGGAATCTTTATTTCTGAATCACAGTATTTAATGGATATCATCGAAAAATTAGAATTTGACACAATTTATCATGAACACTTGCGTTTTTATTCACTAAAACCGCTCGTAACACTATTTGCTAACGCAGGATTTACTCTCATTGATGCCGAACGCATCACTGCTGCGGGTGGCTCCATCCGCGTGTACGCGATGAAGGGCACTCATCCAGTAAATCAACGAGTCCATGATTTGATTGCAGCCGAAGAAGCGGCCGGTCTATATGACGAAGTAGTACTGAAAAATTTTGCCAAACGCGCCATTTCGGCCCGACATCATTTATTACCGCTTTTACTGGAGTGTAAAAATAAAGGCGCCAAAATCGTCGGCATCGGCGCTCCGGCTCGATCTAATTCACTTCTTGGTTTCACTCATATCGACAACTTGATTCTAGACTATGCTTGCGAGCGCTCCGGATCGCCTAAAATCGGTTTATTTACCCCAGGTACTCATTTACCTATCGTGGACGAAAAACAACTCTTTATCGACCAACCAGATTATGCCTTGGTGCTTTCCTGGCATATCGGCGAAGAATTAATGAAAAAACTCCGAGAATTAGGTTATAAAGGCAAATTCATCGTGCCGCTACCAGAACCTAAAATCATCGAGAATATATAAGAGCTAATTAAAGAAACGAGTTGGTTTTTGCCCCTGTCGCAAAGCCAAGTAC
>CAZPCV010000026.1:0-19377 GCA_964585245.1 uncultured Gammaproteobacteria bacterium | reverse complement strand
ACTCAAAACAACGCCTTCCCCGTCATCTCCTTGGGCGGATTAATATGCATTATTTTTAAAATTGTGGGCGCCACATCAGCCAAAGAACCAGGGTGCAAACTGGCCTTGGCGCCAAGCCCCAGCTCGTTCAAGCGAGAGCGGTTGGCGATAAGCAGGCACGGCACCGGATTTACTGAATGCTCGGTATCTATCTCGCCGGTTGAAACATTAACCATTTCTTCGGCATTACCATGATCTGCTGTAATGATAAGAACTCCGTCAGTTGCTACCACTGCTTTTACTATTCGTTCTAATTGTTTATCGAGCGCCCGCACTGAAACTTTGGCCGCTTCTACATCCCCTGTATGCCCTAGCATATCAGCATTGGCAAAATTGGCGGCGATAAACGAATATTTTTTAGATTGAATCTGCGCTACCAGCACTTCGGCAATTTCTCGCGCTTTCATTGCCGGGCATTCAGAAAAATGAGCAGCCTGGTCAGAAGGAATTTTTATCCACTCCGTCGCGGGTGGATGCGCGGCATATCCCCCATTAAAAAAATAAGTGATATGCGCGAATTTTTCTGACTCGGCAACAAACAGCTGCGGCTCGTCGCCGAGTACCTGAGCCAGGCTTTGTACGACATCACGACTTGGAAAAGCGGTCACAACTCCGCTTAAATCAGGCCCAAAATCAGTCATGGCTACAAACAACACATTGCGTGGCAGGGCAAGACGCGTAAAGCTGCCGGGATTAAGCTCGTTAAAGGTGCTCTGAACCAGCGATTTTGTCAATTGGCGGGCCCGATCACTCCTCAGATTGAAACAAATAACCGCGTCATTATCCTGAATCTTGCCAACCGGCCCACCATCTGCCTCAAGTATGATAGTCGGCGCGATAAACTCGTCGGTTTCGCCACGATTGTAGGCCTGAGCGATCGCCTCTTCAAAAGAAGAAGTGGCGTGAGCGCTTGCTCCGTTCACCATGGCCTCATACGCTTGTCTGGTACGATCCCACATCTTGTTGCGATCCATTCCATAAAATCGCCCCATTACTGTGGCTAACCGCACCGATCGAGGCAGATGCTCCTGCAATTTTTTCCAATGATTGAGCGCGTCATGTTCCCCCGAATCGCGGCCATCGGTAAACAGATGTAAAAACACTTTCTCAACTTTTTCTTTATTCAGCAACTCTAGGAGTGTGTATAAATGTTCGGGCGTACTATGGGCGCTATTATGATTACTAAGCAACCCCACAATATGCACCGCAGAATTATTTTTTTGCACGTGATGCACCGCTTGCAAAAACGCCGGATTTTTTAAGAAAGTTCCGTCCGCGATCGCTTCCGAAATATACAGTGCGTCCTGCTTCACCGTCCGTCCCGCTCCTAAATTCAGATGTCCGGCTTCGCTATTTCCCTCTTGCCCCTTAAATAATCCTACTGCTTCGCCGCTGGCCGCAAGCTCGGTATACGGAAACTGTTTACACCACGAAAAAAAATGCGGAGCGGTTTCCGATGTAATAGCCGATACTGCTTTAGGATCGGTGGCCACCCCCCAGCCGTCCAGGATAATTAATACGGTTGTCTTCCTTAACTCTTTAGGCATACCTATTCTCAAATTCTTTTATAACCCGTCTTTCTAAAGAACGTTAAATTGTCACAATGTTAAATTTCTAACGACAGCACGTCAGATTAAATGATACTGTAACAATTTTAATATCCTAATTCCTGTTCAATCTCCATCAATCGATTATATTTTTCAACCCGCTCCGAACGCGACATGGAGCCGGTCTTGATGTAATCGGCATTCACCGCGACCGCAAGATCGGCAATGAAGGTGTCCGAGGTTTCTCCGCTTCGGTGCGAAACGCTCACTTTATACCCATGCGCCTGTGCCAGTTTGATCGCCTGCATCGTTTCGCTCAGCGTCCCGATCTGATTCACTTTAATGAGAATTGCGTTCGCGACCTGACGTTCTATCCCTTGCTGCAACCGCGCGGGATTTGTTACAAACAAATCATCACCCACGAGAGCAGCCGTTGCCCCCACCTCTTTGGTCAAGAGCTGCCAATTTTCCCAATCGTCTTCGGACAAACCATCTTCGATAGAAATCAACGGGTATTTTTTCAATAACTTTTTCCACAAAACGATCATCGCCCGGGCATCTACTTTTTTGCCATCGGTGCGAAGGGTATATTTTTTAGTTTTTGGGTCATAAAATTCGGAGCTGGCCGGATCAGTCGCAATACAGACATCACGCCCGGGAGTATAGCCGGCTTTCGTAATCGCTTTCATAATGAACTGAAAGGCTGCTTCGTTACTTTTGAGTTTGGGTGCGAATCCGCCTTCATCGCCTACGCCTACCGCATAGCCTTTGGTTTTTAACAGAGACTTCAGCGCATGAAAAACTTCCGATCCGATCCGAACCCGTTCCCGAAATAATTTCGCCATTGGCACGATCATGCACTCTTGAAAATCAATGGTCCAGTCCGCATGCGCGCCTCCATTCAGCACGTTCATGGTGGCCACCGGCAACCGAAATGAACTCAAATCAAATCGATACGCCTGACGCAGATAACGATACAACGGCAAATTGGTCGCATTCGCCCCCGCACGTGCCGCCGCGAGAGAAACCGCTAGAAGCGCGTTGGCCCCCAGCTTGCTTTTGTTAGGCGTACCATCCAGTTTTAACATCGTATCATCAAGCGCCACCTGATCAGCTATATCCATCCCATTTAGGGCCTGGACGATGACTGTATTCACATGTTTCACGGCTTTTTGCACTCCTTGACCGCCATAGCGCCTGCCGCCATCGCGCAATTCCAGCGCTTCATGAATTCCGGTCGATGCGCCGGACGGGACTTTGGCAACACCCTTTACTCCAGTATCAAGAGTTACGGTGGCTTCTACGGTCGGATTGCCTCGCGAATCCAAAATTTCGCGCCCGATAATTGAGCTAATTTTCATATAAAATGGGATAAATATATGCGTAGTATATCACACCCAAAATACAACTAAAAGAGCCCCGGGCAGGGGGCTCTGATTTAGAATGGTTGAAAATTACCAACGATTGTAGCGCATCATTAAAGGCGCAATTTCATACGTAACACTTACATTCATGGTTACGTCTTTGCTGCCTGATACTACCGGACTCGTGCTCGGCGCCATAACCGGGACAGCTTCACTCATCGCTTTCATAGGCATCATGCTAGAGCTGTACATTAACGGATAATCAACACCTTCTGATTCATAGAAAGAGACCACACCACGTAATTGCACACCAAGTGAGGCAGCCAATTGCTGGGCTTTGACCTGGGCATCAGCCAACGCTTTCGTGCGGGCTTCGGCTTTTAAATTTTCCGTATCATCAATAGTGAACTGTAAATCACCTACCTGAGTCGCGCCATATTTACCAGCCAGGGCCACCACCGCAGCAATATTATTTAAATCACGAATCTTAATCTGCACACCGCTCTCTACCCGATACCCGCTCAACTGTGGCGCTTTATCAGGAACCGTCACGTACTCCGGGCGGATACTATAGGTCGTTTTCAAATCTTTGTCTTCAATCCCCAGTCGTCGTAATTCAGCGAGAATAGGATCCATCACTCGCTTGTTATTTTTTTGCGCTGTCAGAACGTCTTTATCGACATTGCTATAGCCCAGGCTTGTCATAGCAATATCATTACTGCCCGTCACTTTGCCGACCCCGCCGACCATAATAGTCCGCTCCATTTTATCCGCCTGACCGATCGTCTGGTACTCTTTAATATTATTACGAATAAGTGTACCGATATAGAAAATACTATAAACCAACAATACTCCGACGAGTGTCATTAAAATCTTTTTTCCGAACGCTCCGTTGCAACACCAAGATGATCGACACCAGGATGATACGGCATCCATGTCACCATTCATTTTGGCCTCGCGCCGAGGCGGCATAGTTTTTGTACTGGGAAGTGGCATACTTTTTCTCCTTTAGCGAACTACTTTCGCAAGAAAGTAGTTCGAAGTTAAATTAACTATTCTAGTATACCACAAAAATCATTTTTTTCGTAACGCTTCAATCCCCGGTAATTTTTTACCGCTCAAAAATTCGAGCATTGCCCCGCCGCCGGTAGAAACTAAATCAATATCATCAATAATATCAAGGTCACGAAGTACTTCTACCGTCTCGCCCCCGCCGCAGACGGCAAACGCTTTATTGTTGGCACACTCCGCAATATGCCGGGCTATCGAATAGGTACCCTGTTGATACGGCGGCTGCTCAAAAAATCCGAGTGCCCCGTTCCAAACGATTGTCTGCGCTTTGGTTAAATATTCGGCATACAATTCGGCCGTCTTGGGGCCGATATCATAAATACCAAAATTAGAATGTGGAATGTGAAATTTGGAAGTGGTGGAAATAATTTGAAAACGTTTACCATCTTTTGAACCTGCCACCGCGTCAATCGGAAAAATTATTTTTTTCTTGGCACCATAGCTAAGTGCCTCTTTTTTAAATTGTTCATCGATAAGCGACATGCCGACACTCAATCCCTTCGCCCACCAATAGGTATTAGCAATGCCGCCGCCCACCAACACCTGATCGGCCAGAGGCAGTAACTTTTTTAAGACTGGAATTTTGGTTTCCATTTTGGCTCCGCCCAACACTACGACCAATGGTTTTTTGGGCCGCTCTAATACTTTCGTAAGCCCGGCGACCTCGGTTGCGAGCAAATTTCCGGCATAATGCGGTAATAACCTGGCTACCCCCGACACTGAGGCCGCCGCCCGATGACTCACCCCAAAACCATCAAGGACAAACAGATCAGCGAGTTTGGCTAATTCAATAGCTAGCACCCCCTTCTCTTTATCTTCTTCGGGAAAAAAACGAATATTCTCTAACAATATAATTTCACCGGGCTTCAAACCAGTAATCCGCTGATTGGCTTTTGGCCAAAAATTAGCTGACGGTTTTTCGTTAAAAAAAACCACTCGCTGACGCAAGGATTTTTCTAAAAAACGGGCTACTGGCCGCAAACTTAAACTAGTATCTATACCCTCTGGACGACCCAAATGACTAATTATAATAACTTTTGCCCCAGCAGCGGATAACCGACGAATTGTTTCGAGCCCTTTTATTACTTTAAAATCATCCTGAACCCGCCCTTGTTTAACCGGCACATTAAAATCAGAGCGCACAAGCACCGGTTTACCGTGTACATTTTTTAAACTACTAACTAATGGTAAGTCCACCATATAAAACTGCTTTCTAAAATCCACCGCTTACTATTTACCCCCTACTCACTCAATTGATCATACCCCGGATCAGCTGGCCACACATAATTATCAAAGACCCAATCAGCGATATCGCGCGCTTCGGTAAAACGGCTTTCGTTACTCGCAGAACCGAGCACTACTACCCGCACCACATGCGACTGATCATCTTCGAGACGCACGGCCACATTATATAACGAGCTATTGATGAAACCGGTTTTGCCGACAATATGAACGGTTTTAAAATCGCTGGGAATCCACTTGGTCAAAAGCCAATTCGTACTCCACACCCGACGCTTTTTCCCCTTGCCTAAGGGCTGTGCATAATATTCGCCTTGGCTTAAAATTTTTACCAAACGTGGATTAGCTAGTGCTTCTTTGAGCAGCACTGCCGTATCGGCGGCTGTGCCTACGTTTTGCTCATTCAAACCAGTCGGCTCAACCACATGGACTGACGTCAAATGCAAACGCTGCGCTTTTGCATTCAGCCGCGCTACAAACTCTTCGCTAGAAAGACCGCTGTTGCGCATAAGCGCACTAATCGCCGTATTAGAAGAGCCAATGAGTGCTACATGAAACAAATCTTCTAAGGTGAATTTTTCTCCGACATTCAAATGATGGCTGCTTCCATCCCAATCCTCCGCCGTAATGACGGTAGTGCTCGCCCAATTAATCGGCAGATCTACCAAAACTAAACTGGTCAATAATTTACTAATGCTTGCGAGCGCGCGCACTTCAGTGCTATTTTTTTCGTACAGTACCGTATCGGTTTTATCGTCTAACACCAAGACGCTCTCGGCCGAAAGGATACCGGTAAAGGTAGAGGTGCTGTTTCGAAGAAGCGGTACTGATGGCTTGCTGGGGGGAAGCTGCTCGGGAGTCACATCGCCGCCTATCGCCACTGTTCTTGATTTGGCCTGCGGCAACCTACCGGGCTTAGAGCTAGTACTCCCCGCATATACCGAACCTCCAAATAACAAAACGACCCCCAACATAATTGGGGCTAACCAAGATGAAATTGCTGCTGCTTGTTCACGCCAAGACGTAGATTGATTCATACAAAAATTATACTGCCGGAACAACTCCTCCTTCTTTAGCTGCCGGATTTAAGACCGGTGCTAAAAATTCATGATTATGCAGCTCGGCATATTCGGGCAACTCCGTCACGCTCGAGAGGCCAATATGACGTAAATAATCAATTGTCACGCTATACTTAGGGAGCAAACTCATCTCTTCGGTCACTTCCTGAATCAATCCGCGCAAAAGCAAATTGCGTAAAATTACCGAACAATTAACGCCACGCAGCTGCTCGATTTCCGGCCGGGTTACAGGCCCACAATACGAAATAACCGTTAACGTCTCTAATTGTGGGCGAGTCAACTCTCCGGTAACTTCGCTTTTGAGAAAACGCTCTACCAATTCCTGATGTTCCGGACGCGTGATTAATTGATAGTCCGTGCCGTTGTTCATGAGCATGAGCCCCGACTGGTCTGGCGTATATCGAGTAGCTAGCCCTTCCAGCGCTTCTTTCACTTCTTTTTCGGGCGCTCCTAGCGCACGGCTAAGCTGGCCCACGGATAACGGTTGGGCCACCACCAATAGGATCGCTTCGAGAGCCGGGATTAAAGTTGAAACCATATCGATTAATTACGAAAGTGTAGCCAAGAGAATCTATTCAGCTCAACTTACCCACCGAAGCCTTGGCGCAGGTGGTAAGACTAATTATTATACCCGTTCCAATAACAAATCGGCAAATGTGCCAGTCTGGGTAACGGTAATATGCTGACGTTTACACAGCTCGAGCAGAGCCAAAAAATGCACTATAATCTCGGTTTTCTGCGGACGCTCGCCGACAAGGCGGCTAAACTCAAAACGTTTAAGTTCCTTTAGGCGCTCTACGATTGAATTAATAGTTTCTTTGACTGATAAATTTTTATCGATTGATAGCTGGGGCAGCTTCGGAAACGGTTTCCAGCGTTTTAGCACGGTAAGCATACTCTTGTGCAACGAACCGGGATCAGTTTTAACGGGGAAAACCACTTCCGTAGACGCTATCTTGGTAGGCTCGGCGCGTCCGTAACATTTGGCTATCTCGCTCCACCGATCGCGAATTAATTCGCTGGCATCTACATACCGCTTATACATTTTCAATTGATCCACCAGCCCCGGACCCCCATCTTCTTCGGCCGGATATAAAAACGGCAAAAGAATCCGCGATTTTAGATATAACAAACGGCTGGCCAACACCAAAAAATCCGCCATACCTTCGGAGGTATCATCCATTTTTTTCATTTCTGCCAAAAAATTCTCAGTGATTTCGGTCAACGAAATATCAGTTAGTGGCAGATTTTCTTCGGTCACCAATTTGAGTAAGAGCTCTAGCGGCCCTTCAAACTGGGCGATCTTTACCATTGAAGACATACTGGGGTGAAGCAATAATAAGTACTAAGCAGAGTAACTACTAGGCAGTAATTGAATCACTGATTTTCGTACTTAATCTGCTTACTCTGCTTAGCAGTTAGTACTTTGTATATGTACTTCTTTCAAACTTTTTTCGGGTAAAACGGTGGGCGCACCCATCATCAGATCCCGCGCATCGCCAGTTTTGGGGAAGGCAATCACTTCGCGAATATTTGGCTCGTTGCACATTAGCATGGCAATGCGATCAATACCTGGCGCAAACCCGCCATGGGGCGGCGCACCGAATGTGAAAGCTTCGAGCATATGACCGAAGCGCTCCTGTTGCTCGGCTTCGCTAATTTTGAGAAGATCAAAAATCTTTTTTTGCAATTCGCGTTCGTGGATACGGATACTGCCCGAGCTAAGCTCATACCCATTCAATACTAAATCATACGCATTGGCCCGAATACTCATCAAATCCTCGCCGGCCATAAATTTCTCCCGGTCTTCGTCTTTGATCGAACAAAACGGATGATGCTTGGCTGCGATATTCCCCTCTTCATCTTTCTCGAACATTGGAAAATCCAAAATCCAGGCAAAGGCAAATTCATTCGGGTCATTTTTATCCTGACGCAAATCTGGCTTGTCCGTGCCATAGGTATCTATACATTCCTGATAGGTCAAGCGCGGGAACGGGAGCGTCGTGATCTTTTTTTCTGGCGCTACCTGCTTCACCAGTTCGATAAACATCGCTTCGGTATAGGCCAAAATATCTTCCTGCGTCACGAACGACATTTCAAAATCCAGCTGTGTAAATTCGGGCTGGCGATCACCACGCTGATCTTCGTCGCGGAAACAACGGGCAATTTGGAAATAGCGCTCAAAACCGGCCACCATGCAGAGCTGCTTAAATTGTTGCGGTGATTGCGGTAGCACATAAAATTTTCCGTTGTGCAGACGAGACGGCACAATATATTCGCGCGATCCTTCGGGGGTGCCTTTCATAAGAATCGGTGTCTCGATTTCCACAAAATCATTGCGGTGCATGTACTCGCGGAAAAAACTAATGATTTTATCGCGGGTGCGAATATTACGCTGCATGCGTTCGCTTCGGAGATCAAGATATCTATATTTCAAACGTAATTCTTCCGTAATTACTTTAGTGTCTTTATCAATTTCAAATGGTGGCGTTTCGGCCGTGTTTAATACTTTTAATTCTTTTATCAATACTTCAATCGTCCCGGTCGGCATTTCTGGATTCTTCTGTTTTTCTCCGCGCTCTTTTACCAACCCGCGAATTTCGATCACCCATTCTGGGCGCACCGAAGTCAATTTTTCGAGCGAGGCGGCGTCTACTTCTTGTGGCACGCCAACAAGCTGCACGATACCGCTACGATCACGCAAATCTAAGAAGACGATTTTGCCCATGTTGCGACGAGCGTTGATCCACCCTTTTAAAATTACTTCTTGCCCAATCTGAGAAACTGTTTCAATCGCCAGAAAACGTGTCATAATAGCTTGACAAAGATAGATAAATGATCTTAAGTACCTATTAAACTTCTACGGGGGAGAAAGGATAAAACCGTGGAAGCAGAATTCATTAAATGGATCATAGGAATGCTGCTGGTCGCCGCTATCAGCGGCGCTTTCGTGGCTTCCCGCGAACCGTTTTAACGCCCAGCCTCCCACTTCACTGTGGCGAGGCTTCTACTTTTTTACACCGAAACTTACTCTGCCTAATCTGCTTAGCAGCTATTACTTGCCGCCAAACTGCTCCGCCATATCTACCAACCGATGCGCATAACCATATTCATTATCATACCAGGCCACCACTTTTACCAAATTTCCTCCAACTACATTCGTTAATTTCAGATCAACAATTGCCGAATAGCTATTACCGCGAAAATCTGACGACACCAATTCTTCGTTTGTTACTGCCAAAATATTTTTCAGCGTTTCACCGCTCGCTGCCGTTATAAATGCTTGATTTACTTGTTCTACCGTAACATTTTCTTTCAGCACAGCCGTAATATCCGACAGCGACACGCTCGGCACTGGCACACGAATAGCCAGACCGTCAAATTTATTTTTCAAACTCGGTACGGCTTCGGTCGTAGCGATGGCGGCTCCCGTAGTCGTGGGCACAATATTTTCGGCAGCCGCCCGCGCCCGACGCAAATCTTTATGCGGGCCATCCTGCAGATTTTGATCCGCTGTGTAGCCATGCACTGTCGTCATCATAGCTTTTTCAATCCCAAAATTTTTCTCGAGCACCAACATTACCGGCGAAATACAATTAGTGGTACATGAGGCATTGTTAATTACCGTTGATTCTTCTGTCGCTACACCTTCTGAATTCACCCCCATTACATAGGTGGGTACGCCGCCTTTGGCTGGGGCGCTCACAATCACTTTTTTGGCTCCGGCTTTGAGATGCTGTTCGGCCCCGGCTTTGTCGGTAAATCTGCCCGTGCACTCCAAAACCACGTCTACGCCCAACGTTTTCCATGGCAATTGACTTGGGTCTTTTTCGGCTGAGACCGGAATTTTTTGCCCTTCGATAATAATATTTTTTTCGTCGAAGGTTACGGTGTGAGCATACGTACCATAAGCGGTATCATGCATCAATAAATGCGCGAGAGTCTTGGTATCGGTCAAATCATTGATCCCGACAATCGTGACGTTTTTTTGGTCAAACGCGGCCCTAAAGGCCTGGCGACCAATACGCCCGAAACCGTTGATAGCAATATGGATCATAACAAAAATTATAAGATCACTTGATTATAAAAATTTTGAGCTATGACACCAGTCAAATTAAATTCAACTCTACCTTTACCAGTGACAATAGTAAAATTAACTCGTTCACCTGAATTAAAAGTGGCTAAACCTTGAACTTGAAAATTTCCAGCTTGAAACGCTAGAATATCTAATTGAGATAAATTATCTATATCTAACCCATCTTTAAAACTATCCAGGATGCCCTCTGGATTTTCCATGTCAAGTATTTTTGCAATAAATTCTCTAATTTTTTGTTTTTGCTCTTCTGTAACAGATGCTTCTTGCCATTCTCTATTCATAAATTTAAACACATTAAAAACTAAACTACACGCACAAATAAACACTTCAAATATTCTCCTTTCGTATTTAACTCACATTTCTTTTTTTAAAGATTCTAAATACTCCTCGGCATCGAGTAGAGCAGCCCCTAAAAAGAGCCGTTCAATATGCTGTTTTTCTTCCGGACTTTGATAATCAGCCGTTCTACTAATATCAAGGCCATGGTTTAAATCCATAACAGCACGCATACGCCTTGTGAGTATTTGAATTTCAGTTCCATAGTCATCCGTACAATCACCGAAAGAGTTGTGATTACGTGAAGTCCACACAGTAGTAAATGAACGGTATAAAGTATCTTGTTTTCTGGCACTTCTAGCACTTTCTTGATAAAAATTATTAAATATGGCCAAACAAAATGGGAATTTTTTTCGTAATAATACAGCCACGCTTTCGGCTCGAGACAAATCCTCACAAATTAATCGTGCCCGGCTTAAATCAGGTAAAAAATCAGCTTCTTTTCCCCGCTCGACACGTGATTGAAGTTTTATTAAAGATCTTTCAAGAGTTTTGATACCTCCATCTTCTAACGCTACTCCATGTCCCAAAACATTTTCTTCATATGGACTACGTAACATCTCTTTTAACACAGCCAAACGACGCGCATGCATTTGTTTAATTTCTTCTATCCTATCAAAACCTTCATCATGATGCTCGGGAAAACGAGGAAAATTTGCTTCATTATAACTACTTCTCAAAAATACGTCATTGTTAAATCTAAACCGACTGTCTTCCTCTAATTTATCTAATTTTTTTCTTAAAAATTTATTGGTACTCAAAACTTCATAGCCTTCAATTTCTTGGAGTAACGTTCGGTTCTCGTCGTCTAGCTGAGATAGTAAGCTTTCTGCTCCATTATTATTAATTCGGTGCGGATGATCCATATTTAATCTTGCTCTATTTTTATTTGTTTACCCTTGCAAACAAACACTTCAAATATTCTCCTTCCGTAAACGCTACTGTTTCCGGATGATCAATACCATGCGTATATGTTTCCAAAATCTGTACGCTGCGCCCGGCCCTGGCCGCCGCTTCGCTGAGCATAAAACGAAAGTCCGTGAGCGTCACATGCGCCGAGCAGGATGCAGTTACCAGGATACCGTTTTTAGGTAGAATTCGCAAGGCTAATTCATTGATCTTGCGATACCCCTGCAACCCTTCTTTTACCTTGCGCCGATCTTTTACAAAGGCTGGTGGATCGAGAATAATGACATCGAATTCCCCTGTCTCCCGATCGGCCAAATACTCTTTCACATCAGCCGCGATAAACTCTGCTTTCTCTATCGGTAACTTGTTGAGGACTACATTTTTCTCGGCTAGTTCCAGTGCTGGCACCGAGGCATCAACACTTGTCACTTGCTCCGCTCCCGCGGCGAGCGCATACACGCTAAATCCGCCGGTATACGAAAAACAATTTAATACTTTTTTATCCTTTACATAACGGATAAGAGCCTGACGCTTATCGCGTTGATCGAGAAAAAACCCCGTTTTTTGCCCACCCTTCACATCCACGATAAACCGATGGCCGTTTTCGAGCATGGTAATTTCATCAGGCATTTCCCCATACAATAACCCGGTCATCGTTTCACGCTGCGCATCTTGCCGATCGCGCACATCGGAGCGCTCAAAAATGCCCTTGGGCTTAATCTCCGCTACCAGCGCGGCCACGATCTGTTCTTTCCAGCGGGCTATTCCACTAGTATGGCATTGAAGCGATAAATATTCGCCATACCGATCGACTATAAGCCCGGGCAAATAATCGTTCTCGGCGTGTATCAGGCGGTAACTATCGGTCGATTCACTGGCCACATACGCCAAACGCAACTCTAACGCTGCGTGTATGCGTTTTCTAAAAAAAGTTTCATCGACCGCTTCTTCATCTTCAAATCCCCACAGGCGTACCGCCATCTGTGAATACGAATTAAAATAGCCAGTGGCCAAAAAATTCCCTTGTTGATCCACTAGTAGCACTGGATCTCCGCTTTTCAAGCCTTCGGGAATGGTTTGAAGCGCTCCGGAAAATACCCAGGGGTGACGTCCGCGGATAGGGCCGACTCGTTCTTTTCTAACAGTAAGAGTAACCATAGTAGCTTAAAATTACCTGATTCCAACATTAGAATCGTATCATAGATATATACATTGGCCAAATCTAAAAAACACTTAGGGCGTGATTCAATAAAATAATACCGAGCTTAAAATAAGTACCTAGAAAGAGTTTGTCTAAGAGCATTGACAAAAAAACCTTTTTTTGCTATATTTCGTCAAATTAAATTTGCAAATAATAGTTTCCACCATCCAATCCGCTAAACACACTATCGGCTCGGCTGGTGGAGCAATCCGCTCTCCAGACCGCTACCAAGGAGGTAGGTTCATGCGTACGATTGGAACGACTCTGATCCTCTGTGCCCTCGCCGCCTGCGGCTCCGAGACGGTCGGCGACAGCCGCGACTACACCTGCCGTGATGGCCAGGGGAACCCGGTGGGCCACCAGGTCCACGTGTCCCTCGACCCCACCACCCCGCAGGGCACCGTCTCCCGCACCGATGGGATGACCCAGATGGCTCGGATCACGGTCTGGGGCACGGCGCCGACCGGCTGCACCCCCGCCGAGACCAAGCTGGTCGATGGGTTCATCACGTCCAACGGGACGCTGACGAACCAGATCGACGGGCTGCCCTACAAGGTCCTGGGAGGAGGCGGCACCGACGTGGAGCCCACCTACCAGGCCTGGCGCCTAGCCAACGGCGCGGCTCACTTCGATACGGTGAACAACCAGGCCACGGCGATCCCCGTCAACGACACCCGTTCGATCTACAGCTTCGTGGTCGACCTGAGCCAGGTCGCCGACCCGGGGACCCTCCAGTGGCGGCTGGGCGGCTGGGCCTTCCAGATCGGCGAGAACGCGACCAAGCACGACGCCATCGTCGACTCGACGCCTGGCGCCGAGCTGACCGTCGAGTAGCCCGCGTCGAACGCGCCGCTACCACTTAGTCCAAACGCCCAGGGCTGGCCCGCGACCGCCGCGGCCCAGCCCGACCTTTCCCTTACGTTCTAAATCCTTTAGAAATTAAGATAAAAAAATAACTTCGGTAAAAACCGAAGTTATTTTTTTACTAATTTTTTATTTTATCTGCGCGGCCACTTCGGCAGCAAAATCCGTTGTCTTTTTGGCGATACCTTCGCCCAGTTCATACCGTACGAACCGGCGCACACTGATTTTTTCACCAATCTCGGCCGTTTTTTCGGTCAACAATTGCTGAATTTTTTTACTGTCATCTTTGATATAGAATTGTTCGAGCAAACAAATTTCTTCAAAGAATTTATCTACCTTGCCTTTGAGGATATTTTCGACAATATTGGCTGGCTTGCCTTGAGTCTTCAGTTGTTCAGCGTAAATTTCTTTTTCTTTATTCACTAATTCTACCGGCACTTCTTCACGGCTCACGTAGAGCGGGTTAGCAGCCGAAATATGCAAAGCAATTTCTTTGACCAGTTCTTTGAACCCATCAGTGCGGGCCACAAAATCGGTTTCACAATTCACCTCTACCAATACACCAATGCGTCCGGCGCCGTGAATATAGCTAAAGACAATACCTTCGCTTGCGACGCGGTCTGCTTTTTTGGCGGCTTTGACAATACCTTTTTTGCGTAATATTTCGCTGGCTTTTTCCACATCTCCGCCCGCTTCTTCGAGCGCATTTTTACAATCCATCATGCCCGCTCCGGTTGCGGCGCGGAGTTTGGCGATGTCCGCTGCTGTTACCATATAGTTTGAAGTTAGAAGTTATAAATAGTTAAATCTGAAACGAGAAGCTGTAGCAGTAGTGGGGCTAGGATTCAGATTCAAAATCCAGGCTCCCTATCGATAGTATACTAGACGCTTTCGCTTACTTTCAAGGCGCGTTTTTCTTTTTTAGGGGCAGTCGAAGCTTTTTCTTTCGCAGCCATCGGTTCGGCTTTCGGAGCTGACATCTGAGGAGCGTCGGCCATTTCTTTGGCTTTCATAGCCATCGCTTCGGTTTTCATTTTGGCACCCATTTCCTTGCCTTCGAGCACAGCATCAGCCATTAGGCTGGCCATCATTTGAATCGAATTAACCGCATCATCATTGGCCGGAATAACATAGTTCACTTTAGTTGGATCAACATTCGTATCACAGACGGCTACTACCGGTACGCCAACGCGGCGGGCTTCGGTGACAGCTGTTTTCTCTACGCGCAAATCAGCGATATAGAGAGCGTCCGGAATTTTATCGATGCCGATCAAACCACTCAAATATTTGTCCATTTTGAGGAGCTGCTTTTTGAAGGTTGATTGTTCTTTTTTGGTATATTTTTCAATTTCGCCCGTAGCTACCTGATCACGCAACATTTTGTATTTTTTCAAGCGGCGCTGACATTCTTCGAAGTTGGTAAGCAAGCCACCGATCCATCGTTCTACCAAAAAGGGCATACCACAGCGTTCGGCTGCTTCTTTGATAATGCTGCGGGCCTGACGTTTGGTACCGACAAACAAAATCACTTTACCCTGTGCAGCCATGGTGCGTACCGCAGCCAAGGTTTTTTCTAATTCTTCTACCGTTTTATCCAGGTCAATAACATGGATACCATTTTTGATACCGAAAATATACGGTTGCATTTTTGGGTGCCATTTGGAACCCTGATGACCGAAATGCACGCCGGCCTTAAGCATCTCGAGTAGAGACGGTGTCTGTGACATACTATTGTTTTCCTTATTACTGCCTCTTGGCCTCACCCCGCGAAGGGTCACAGGGAGGAAAGCGTACGACAAGCTTAAAATAGACTTGAAGGGCCAATGAGTGATAAATAATGGGCGAATAATAGCGGAAAACCTTAAAAGAGTCAAGAGGCTGCCGCTCAGCGTCAAAGCGCTATCTATTCTACCTGCGTTACTCTGCCATTTTCATCTTCGCTCCACCCACAGTGGCCCCCATCAATCATCTGCAAACAAGAGCCCAGCCCGTGGCTAAACGCCACTTCTTCTACCCACTCTTTTTTATGGCAGTTATCCTGATTAAAGCCTATAATACTGAGCCGTCGATAAAAATCTTTAATATGCATTTTATGCGCCCGTTCTAATAATTTTTCTAATTCATCATCGTAATTTCCGGCCACCAGCTCTAAGAAGGTACCAGTGGAATCAGCGACACGTCTGGCTTTTTGGCAACCATCGCCAAATAGCCTGTTCGCACTGCCATCACTAACCACATTGCCTTTATTGGGATCAACCAACCCTATCCCTGAGTTTAAAAAACCGTCAATTCCTACCCGCGCATTAAAACTTAAACTGGTCGCATACCGTGCTTTATTGCCAAAAGGAATAGGCGCAACCAGCACAATCTTGTCTATTCGTTTAAAATCCTCATCCGAAAGTTTATTAGCTGCGGCCAATACTAGCAATGTCCCTATTGAATGCGCTTCTAGCTCAATCGACCCCGGCTGATTTTTAAAAACATTTTGCAGCTGCTCACTTACCAAATTAATCTTTTCTACTAATGACTGTCTACCAACATTCTCTTTAGACTGATGGTGAATGACTGCCGTGTTACGATTCGCCCCTTCTTTTTCAGCTTCATTGGCCCGTTTACAGCAAAAACTATCGTGGGCAAACCCAGGCACTTCCACCCGAAAAACCCTTTTTTCTTCACGTTTCGGCTCAAACTCACTAATGTGTACACTCGCAGATCCCTCCCTTTCGTGGGACCAGTTCATAGTAAAAATACTTATTTAAAAAATACTAAAGTTAACTATATATACAAAAATTCAAAAATACAAATCTTGCTTAACCTGACTTTACTTGCTACACTAACCCCGTTATTCAGCATTCTTAAACGTATGACCGACAAAACTCCTAGTACTGACTCCTCTTATAGCGCTAAAAACATTACTATTCTCGAAGGTCTCGAAGCGGTGCGTCGTCGCCCCGGTATGTACATCGGCTCGACCGGGCCCGTAGGCTTACACCACCTGATTTGGGAGGTCGTCGACAACTCGATCGACGAAGCCATGGCCGGATTCGCCACCAAAATCGTGATCACGCTTCTGCCCGATCATTATATTTCCGTACAGGATAATGGACGCGGTATTCCGGTCGATATTCATCCGCAGAAAAAAATCAGCGCGCTCGAAATTGTCATGACAGTGCTGCATGCCGGCGGTAAATTCGGCGACAGTGGCTATAAAGTGTCGGGCGGTCTGCATGGCGTCGGCGCGTCTGTAGTCAACGCACTCTCTACGCACACCCGGGCCGAAGTACACCGTGATGGCGAAATTTGGGAACAGGAATACAAAATCGGCGTACCGGTAAAAAAAGTCAAAAGCATCGGCACCTGCAAAGACACCGGCACAACCATCACCTTCCGACCGGATGAAACTATTTTTGAAACCATCAATTTCGAATGGAAAACCATCATCGATCATTTGCGCCAGCACAGCTACCTTACCAAAGGTATCCACATGATCATCAAAGACGAGCGCACACCCGAAGAAAAAAAGGCTGATCCGACCGCGCTCAACTTCCCGAACCCTGTCTACCAATTTTATTTCGAAGGCGGCGTTGGCTCGTATGTCCGCTACCTCAACCACAACAAAGAGCCCAAACACGATAACATTTTTTATGTTGAAAAAGAAGCTGAAGGCGTAAACGTAGAAGTAGCGTTACAATATAACAATGATTTTTCTGAACTTTTGTACGCGTTTACCAATAACATTACCAATCCCGATGGCGGTACTCATGTGTCCGGCTTCCGTACCGCCCTTACCCGCAGCCTGAACACCTATGCCCGCAACAAAGGCTTTTTAAAAGAAAAAGATACCAACCTCAGCGGCGAAGATGTGCGCGAAGGCCTCACCACCGTAATCTCGGTCAAAATCCGCGAACCACAATTCGAAGGCCAGACCAAAGGCAAACTAGGTAACACCGAAGCCAAAACCGCTGTCGAAACCGTGCTTGGGGATGCCCTCCTAGTCTTTCTCGAAGAACACCCCAAAGATGCCGAAGCGATCGTGGGTAAATGTCTGCTAGCTGCCCGTGCCCGTGCCGCCGCCAAAATGGCCCGCGACACTATCCTGCGTAAAGGCGCTCTCGAAGGCTTCACACTGCCTGGTAAATTAGCCGACTGTTCCAGCAAAGACGCCGAGGATTCGGAATTATTCATTGTAGAAGGTGACTCGGCCGGCGGCAGCGCCAAACAAGGCCGCGATCGCCATACTCAGGCTATTTTGCCACTACGCGGTAAAGTCTTGAATGTGGAACGCGCGCGCCTGGACAAAATCCTCGGCAACAACGAACTGAAATCACTGATCATCGCGCTTGGCACCAACATCGGCGAACAATTCGATATTACCAAATTACGCTACCATCGTATCGTGATTATGACCGATGCCGACGTAGATGGTGCCCATATTCGCACCTTGCTTCTTACTTTTTTCTACCGCTATTTCCCTGATCTCATCAACAACAGCCATGTCTATATCGCCCAACCGCCGCTATACAGCCTTAAATACGGCAAAGAAATGCGCTACGCCTATAACGACGAAGAAAAAGCTAGCGTTTTGGCAGAATTAGAAAAAAATAAAGCGGACAAAATTCAGGCTAAAGCCAAAAAAGCCGATGCCGAAGCAGTGGACGAAGGTCCAGTAGAAAAAAATGCCGCTGGCGCTGGTGAAGAAGAAACCGAATCAATCGTGATCGGTGGTATCAAAGTAAATATTCAACGCTATAAAGGTTTGGGAGAAATGAACCCGGAGCAGCTCTGGGAAACAACTATGGATCCGGAGAGACGCCTGATGAAAAAAGTCACCGCCGAAGATGCGGCGCTCGCCAACGAAACCTTCGAGATTCTGATGGGAGACGAAGTCGAACCGCGCAAAAAATTCATCCAGACGCATGCTAAACAGGTACAAAATTTGGATATCTAGCCTTACCCCATGCCTGAACACAGAGAACGATTACCTTTAAATTCAGTAGATGGCCTAATAAATTTCGTGACTTGCGCCACCGACGTAGTAGCTGACCAATTTAAAGAAGTAGTAGCTGACCAATTTAAAGAATTCGTCCGCTCACTAGATCAATCTCAACTTGATGCTTTAGCGCAAACCATCGGACAATTTAAAAACGATACTGGCACGGGAAGTGGCCAAATAGGATTTGCTGGGACCAAGACAGAACTTGTTTTTGAACAAGGAGTGCTAATGCAGCTTGAGTCTAAAAAATCTTTAGTTAAACAAGGGAGGAGGCATAATTAATTTTAGAACAATCTATGCCCGGTGAAACGCTTGAAAGAATGCCCCAACTCAAAAAACTTGAACAAATCTCCGAAGAAACTAGTATTTCGGTAGATTATTTTAATGTCTACGGTCATTTTCCCGGACTGATTAAAGAAGCGCAAAACACTGCCAAAACTAGCCGTCGCGATGTTGATGAATGCCTGGAAAAAATCTTGCGCGATTCACCCTATACGCAAGAAATTCCTGCCTACACCAAAAGATATCCGACAGAACAATACCTTGATGTAGTGACCGAGCAAAATCGCAAAAACATTGAGGCTCTGGATGTCTTGGCCCAACAAATGACCCGCGCTCTTAGCAGAAAACCCCTTTCTT
>CAZPCV010000025.1:0-19757 GCA_964585245.1 uncultured Gammaproteobacteria bacterium | reverse complement strand
GTAGGCACACGGTTTCAGATACTATTTCATCGCCCTCACCGGGCTGCTTTTCACCGTTCCCTCGTGGTACTAGTCCACTATCGATCACCAAAAATATTTAGTCTTAGACCATAGTCGGCCCAGATTCAGACGGAATTTCACGAGTTCCGCCCTACTTAAGAGAACTAGCTATGAGTGACATATAATTTTCGCGTACGGGACTATTACCCGCTATGGTGGCACTTTCCAGAGCCTTCCACTAATTATACATACAGCTCACCGTGTATACAGAAAACACGCACTAGCTTCTTGCAACACCGCCTAACCAACGGTCTGTCCTTTAAGCTACCAATCATAGTTAATCGTGAGACCAACAACTTTTGATAGCAACAGTTAAGCGGTTTAGACTGTTCCCTTTTCGCTCGCCACTACTCAGGGAATCTCTTCGATTTCTTTTCCTCTGGCTACTGAGATGTTTCACTTCACCAGGTCTTCTTCATAAACCTATGAATTCAGTTTACGATTTACCGATTAAATCGGTATGGGTTGCCCCATTCGGACATCCCCGGGTCAAAGCTTGTTTGGGAGCTCGCCGAGGCTTTTCGCACCCTACAACGTCCTTCTTCGTTTTTTGGTGTCAAGGCATCCACCGTGCGCCCTTGTTGAAATTGCGCACTACAAAAACACTAAAGGTGTTTTGTAGTTTATTTGTGTTGATTACCTACATACCCTATTGTTTGTTGTTCAATTGTCAACGTACTCGTGTTTCGGTCGTTTCAATCATTCAACCTCACGATCAATTTCGATGATTTCGAAGGGGATCGTTAGGCAAAATTAGATTAATTAGATTAAAAAAGACCGCTTTAAGCGGCCCTCAATAAAGGAGGTTTTCACCGCTTGGAACTGCTCAAGTAAGATAGAAAGGTGTGCAACATTTCTACGCTAGCTATTTTACCCAGAGGTCCAAGCGTCCTGACTGAGTCAGGAACATTCTGGTGGACGTGGTCTTCTATAAAAGAAGTTTTTTAAGGTAATCGCCATGTTACACGCATCAAAAAGATATGTCAAGAAACAGGGATGTGGATAAGATGGTGATGATACTTATTTGAAGTCTTACGGGCATTTTTTAAAGAAACTTACTATGGTTTTACTTGCTTCCAATCCTCTAAAAATTTTTTGATTCCCATGTCCGTTAGCGAGTGCTTGAACAGCATTTCTAATACTTTGAAGGGCACGGTCGCAATGTGCGCCCCTATGACTGCTGATTGCGTTACCGTGCGCGGATCACGCACCGAAGCCACCAAAATCTGCGAATCAAAACCGTAATTTTCAATAATTTGCACTGACTCCGCGATCATGCCCGTGCCATCTTCGCCCGCATCAGTAAGGCGGCCGACAAAGGGGCTAATGAGCGTGGCCCCGGCTTTGGCGGCCAAGAGTACCTGATTGGCCGAAAACACTAATGTGACATTTGTTTTGATTTTTAATTTTTTAAAAGCTACCACGGCTTTTATGCCTTCGGCCGTGCAGGGGACTTTGACATGAATATTTTTGTGCCAGGAAGCGAATTCTTTACCCTCTTTTATCATTCCTTCCGCATCCGCACTCACTGCCTCGGCGCTAATCGGCCCGTCAATGAGTTTGGTAATTTCTAAAATAGTCTTTTTAAAATCACGACCTTCTTTGGCAATGAGCGTAGGATTAGTAGTGACTCCATCAATAATGCCCCATGAGGCAGCGGTTTTAATTTCGTCTAAATTTGCGCTATCAATAAAGAGTTTCATACCTATAGCAATTTAACAGTTAAAAAATGTTCGCTCTCTATTCTTCAACCGGCGCCTCGTCAATCTCGGAATGTTCCAAACGATAGTCCTTCCACATATGTTTCACCACTTCTTTCCATTGTTCGGTATTTTGATCCGGATCAATTTGCCCCAAATCAACATGATCTTCTACGATTTCTTCTACCATTTCGTGCCAGGCTGCTTCGGTGGCGATACCTTCGGTTTCGGCACGCTCGGTCACCTCGGCAATTACATCTTCGAGTGTATAACTATTGATTTCCATAAAATTAATCATTAAATAAAATAACGCAACTTCCTCCCAACTCTTTTATTTTATCAACCAGCGGATGAGTTTGCAACCGCTGCAGTATTACAGCACTTAAGCGCCCAGTGCCTCCGCCATAAATTATCCGGGCAGATAGCCCAGACGCCTGCCAGACTTCGTACAAAAACAATTCCAGACGCTCAAGCGCCGCGTCTGGGAATAAGCCGTGCAAATCGAGCGTGGGTAAATCCGTTCGCAACTCGGCTGCAAATAATTGTGCCTCTTTGTTTTTCATTAAACAAAAGGTAACATGGATAGCATTTTTTTACGCTACGCTCGAAACCAGGATAAAAAAGTCTGCCACCATGCCACAATAAAAGATATTTTTTTGTGTAGTACTATCGGGACAGAGATAGCCTCCCCGCTCTTTATTGTAATATGCGCTTGGCGGTAGGTAGTAAACCCGTCTTTAGACACAACCAAGGTATAGGTACCCGCGGGCGGAGACATATAATATCGCCCGGCCGAGCGGGTTAACATAGGATTGCGCTGCCCCACGGCTTCGGCATCCCACGGCCTTTCTGTCTGCGCCTGATCAGTATTAGTATACAGCATTACCAGCGCCCCTTCTACCGGAACATTGTTTTCATCAAGCACCTGGGCGGCAACCTGGCGCACTTTCACCTTTAGAATTTCGCTGACCCGGGACGGATTAACAAAATCGATTACCGTTAACAATTCCGATTCAGCTGGAAAATTTCCCGTTGATATCTTCGCCTCGTACACCCCATCTTTGTCGTCATCCAAAAAAGTAACCGATAAAGGTGAACTGGTTTTGGACGAATCCCCACCGGCAATTACATACGCCTTGATCGCACGCACTGGTTCGGCTACGCGCACCCTAAAGGTGGCTTCGGCCTCGGTGTTTACTACCAATTCCGGCGTGTATTCATTCGTTGCAGAAGCTAGGGTAAACGACAATTCTTCACGACGGTCTTCCAAACGGGCCAACATGGTTTTGGGCGGCAATTTTTTCTTTTGGGCAGCAGTTAAAAAATCCCAGGGGACAAAGGGGGCCGGAGCTCCTGTAGAGGATTTTCCCAAAATTGATTCAGAAATGGTTTTAGCATAATTTTTTTCCACCACGCGCGAGGGCGAAGTTGGCAAATTAGTGGGTGCAGCCGGTAGAGATGAGGGCCCTTTGTCTAATACCGGCCGCGCCGGTGACGCATCAGTTCCTGTCTCTGTCGGGGCCGATACTCCGCTCGTGGCCAGCTCCGGCGATATGGTTTCAGAAAAAAAATCAGGTGGCACAGCCGGAGTTGCAGTGGTGGCCGTAGTAGTCGCTACTGGTTTCGGGACAGCATCCATATGCAGAACAGTAGAGGTAGTGCTGGAAGGCGCCGGCAAAAATGTAGTAAACGCATTTGTTGGCGCCGGAGCAAAATAATTTACCCCTCCTCCACTCGCGACCGGAGACGGAGTTACGGGCGGCGGAGTAACCGTAACAACATTCAAAAGTAACGCCTTACTCACCGCCCCACTTTGAAGCGTGAGGGTAGTTTGGGTAGCCGGAGCAACCGCAGTTATAGTGACAGTTGTTGTGACTGTAGCTGCCGCTACAAAATCAGCGGCCGCAATCTGGGCCGGTGACACACTGCCCGCGGTCACTGACAAGGACACGGCTTGCGCGAGTGTATTTTGTTTATTGCCATAAGCGTCCGTACTCGTAACTACCAACTCAAAGCCAGTGCCAGCGGTTACCTCGCTTGGAGCCACAGCTCCGAGTGTTGCAAGCGCCCCAGCCGCAACCGTAATATCTAAATCATAGGCGGCGTCAGCGCTCGAAGAATAGCTGCCGTCCGAGACATCCATTGATACGGTTTCTGCTGCATACAATGACAACACGCAACTACCCACACCATTAGTGAAGGTAACTACGGTTGGCATACCCACCGCTATCGGCGCTCCATTTTTATCTATACAGGTGCCCGCCGTACCGTTCGGGGCTGCGTTCGGGCCGGATAACGTAATACTTTTATCGCCAGTATACGTACTGACGGCATTGCCGCCTCCATCTTTGAGAGTAAACGTTATGGTCTGCGTTGACCCGGCTACCTGCCCACTAGCCCCACTCACCGCCAAATACCAACTTGAATCATCCGTCTGCTGCGCTCCCGCTATTACAAACGTTTGCGGATTGGTTTGATTTTCATATTCAGTTGCGATCCAGTCGGCTGTGCGCGCGGCATTTGCCACGTGCACCTCATCAAATAATCCATCCACATTATAGGTATTCGTGCTCAAACGACCAATGCTCAAATTTTTAGTATTCGCGGTAACGGGTCCGGCTACGGCGCGCGTGGCCACTTGCACACCATTCACAAAAATAGTCGCATTCGTTCCGTCATAGACACCCACCACATAGTTCCAATCTGTGGGATTAATCGGAGCCGTTACTGCTCCCGTGGTATAGTCGTTCACAAAAAAGATCAATTGCGTCCCCGAATTATAGAAAAAACCGAAACTATCCGTCCAAAAATCATTCGGCTTGCCGAGCACCCCATCATATTGGGCCGGCACGGAATCATTTTTTATCCACAACGAAGCAGTCAACACATCCGTCATATTAAGCGAGCTGGAATTGGGGACCACGACAACATCATCTACACCGTCAAAATGAGCGGCAGAGCCAATTTTGCCTGCTAGAGCAGTAGGCCCCCCCAGACCAGTACCATTATTACCCGACGGTGAAGAATCCTGATAACTGCCCGCCTGTTTCATGTGTTGCACCAAACGATAGGCATTGCTCCAGACGCTGGTAGCAGCCTGTTGGTTGCTGGCCCCACCATTGCCATAGTATAAAAACAACGACGTATCCGCAGCATTTGTAAGTGTAGGAATCCTTACCCAGGCAACCAACGCACCACTCAGCGCATCCCACGATTCTATGTCGTGATCTAATTTGGTCGTGCCGTCGCTCGCGGTAAATACAAAATCATCCCCGTCGGCTTGAGGATTGCCGGGATTCAAAAGCGTGATCGATACTAATACGGGAAACGAATCCAAAGATGCGCCCGCTACTTTAGTATGATCGATAGTTAACGGAATACGATAAGACCAGGCAGCGTTGTACCAATTGTCAGGCGCTGCAGCGACGAACGGCGGCAACGAAAAACAAAACAAACTTATGACAAGCGTAACGCACAACAGCCTTTTCACCCCTCTTTGAAAAGCAGCCCCTCTCTTTAATGTATTCATATCCAATTCATTTCCCCTTCTTCCCCCTCAAGAATGGCAGATTTTCAATTATAGTAATTAATTCATTAATTATGTTAGTTAGAACTCAAGCCAGCGCCTCCGAAGTGTCAACTATGGTAGGAAAGAAGAAATTTTTTAAATCGCTTAGTATGCGGGAAGAGATATTTTTTCTTACCTACAGACAAAGTGATTTGAAAAATTTCAATAAATTTTTTGTCCTGTCAAAATTGCTTTACAATTTAAGTGTGCGCTCGTTTTAAAAACGAGTCAAAACTTAAAAAGTGGATAACTTTATTTTTCGTGTGGAGATGCTGTCTGAAAGTTGGAACTCCTTACAGGAGTATGTTTTAACTTGGCATCCCCTTATTAAGGCGTTGGAATCTAAACGCTTGGAAGCCAAGCTACAATATCAGCCAGTTTACAAGAATATCGCCATTAAGTCAAGTTTTTAGCTCCTATGCAAGAACTACACGAAGCAACAAATCCTCAAGGCAAGAAGCGCTTATCGTTCTACGAGGGCTTTGACGGGCATTATCACAAGCTTGCCGAGATAAGAGACCTTATCCCGCAATTTAAGGCATTCTATTACGCGGAGAAGCGCAAAGACCAATCCAGGAGCGCCATTAAAATTATCAATGATTTTAACCGCCAAATTGCCCCGCTAACTTTTTTTCCTTGGGAGAAGCAATATCGTTTATGGCGTAAAAAGTGGGATGCCGAACTTTTAGCCGAGGCGGGCTATTTACAGCAACAACGAGAGATGCGGCAACTTATAAAACTTCAGGATGAGCAGAACGCCGTAATTGTCCCAGACGAGTATGCCTTAGAACGCGGGGCACATACCTTGGCTGGTGAGCTTTTAAATGACGCTATGAGCCTCCTAAAACGAGACCAGGACGATGAGGAATCTTTTGATGATGAAATCCTTATCAAACGCCGCAACTATATCCTAAATGTCTTTAACTATGTTACTAAAGCCGTGCACGGCAAAGAGGCTTTAAACATAAAATCAAACGCTGAAAAACGGGAAACCTTGGGCTTTATTACCGCGCTTCTAAACAGGTCTACGGCTGGCAAGATAACCGATGAGGAGATGGCGATACTGAAGCAATCTTCCGCTCCCAAACAAGAAAACTAATCCGTCTTCTTCTCTTTTGCTTCTTTTTTGAGGCGTAAGTTTATTTCAGCCATTGTTGTGTAATAGTTCATCGCGCCGTTGGCAATTTCGCGAATTTGGTCTTCGGTATAACCCTCAAAAGACGCACCCGCTTTTTCAAATGCTTCCCTGAACCTCTTTACTTGTTCGTTTGTTAGAATCATTTTTCTTTTTAGTTTCTTTCCAGTGTTCAAAAGCTAAGTTGGCGAGGATATAAAGCTCGTCCCTAATTTCCTCAACTTCTTTATCGGTGAGGTTTTTATCGCTAATCAGTTTTTTGCACTGTTCGATGCTTAGCATTTTCTTCTTTTTCAAATTCTTCTAACCAGGATTTTTTAATAGGGCGGTAAACAACATTAAATAAAGTCAAAAGCGCAACGGCTTCCTCCATTGCTTCCTCATCAGAAAGTTCCGTTCCTTTTTCTTCTTTAAAAATTTTTTTAAATTCCGCCAAGGCTTTTTCTGAAATCATAGATAGCGCTATAAACTGAAATTATAAGACTGTTTAATTAACTCCATTGCTTCTTCAAGCTCGTTTATGGATTCAAGATAAAATCTGGTGTTGCCTGTAGCCCAATGTCCTTTTTCACTAATATCGTCTACCTTAAATTTCTGGCTTGTAATTTTGTCGTGAGGTATATCAAGATGAACCCTCAAGCCCTTAGCCTGCGGAACAATCTCACAGAAGTTATTTTCAAGTTTATAAGCAATATAAAGCTTCGTAATTTTCTCTGTGATGTTTTTATCTAAGCCTAAAATCTTCTCCCGCAAATGATTGAATAGTTCCCTTGATTCTTCCCAATTACCCTTAAATAACTCATCAACAGAATACTCCTTCTGCAATCTTATCGGTTTTTGCTGCTTGTCTGATTTTTTGAAAATACCAGAAGTAGAAATATTCACCTTTTGATAGCCTTCGGCATCAAGTAAAAGAGCATCATTTTCATAGATTCTGTATCTCAATAGTTCAATGTTTATCGGCAGAATGTCCACAGTATCTAAATCAAATTTGTTATAGCTTTCTGCAATGCAAATAACGCGCGGGGAGTTCCAGTCAACGCCTGCATCCTTCCCGCTCTTTTGTTCTACGAGCCTCTCAAATTCTGCTTTGTGGTCTAACAGCCAGCGTAAATATGAGAGAGCTTGATTGATAACGTTATCATTGGTATTGCGTTTGTATTCAATAATCACTGGCGAACCATTTCTATCAATCCCTAACGTATCTATTCTGCCCCCAAAGCTCGTGGTAAATTCCGAGGCGAGAAAATGTATATCCAAAACTTCGTCAAGATTATTCTCAATTAAATTTTGCAACTCCTTCTCAAGTCTTTGAGTGGAGGATACCTTAGATAGCTTATTATTTTGTATTTTAAAAAGTGGCATATTAAACTTTTACCTGACTATAAACCTTATCTTTAAGATAAGCCATAAAGCCAGTTAAACCATTAGGATATTTTTTCTGTATAGCAACCTTTTGGGCATTCATATCTGGTAGCATAAATATCTCGGCTGATAAATTTTCCTCGCCGCTATACTGGTATTTATCAAGAATTTCGTGAATGGCAATTCTGATTTGCTCGTTCTGCTCGGTTATCACTTTGGCGTTATCACGTATAAAGTTTTTAGTGCGGTCTTCGCGCGTGAGAATCGGGGCATTAAAAGCAAGATGCGCAATCACGTCAAAACTATCACTGTCTTCTAGGTTGTCTATCGATTTAATCAGTTCAATATTTACCTTCTTGTCTTCCAAATCCTTTATAAACTGTTTTTTCTTTTCTGGATTCACCCAAACCTCTTTTAATTCACTGCTGGAATGCACGCGCTGTCGCAAGTTCTCGCCAGAATATTTTCTATATTCAGCGTAGGATAATTTCTTACCTTCAAATTCAACCTCAATTTCTTCTTCAATCGTAACCTCAACACCCTTAGCTTGAATTTTCCTACCACCGCCAAGTTTTTCGGTCTTCATCCTAAAGACATAAGGTGCTTCGTTTTCGGATATTTGCGGTTTTACCTTCTTGGAAACTTTTTTATAGCCGTCTTTATCAGCCACAAAGAAAACCACATCATTGGACGGCAAACCAAAGAGCTTAAAGACCCCGTTATCGTCCGTGGTTCCTTCCTTCATCCACCTACCAACTTTGGCGGCTACTTGAGCTTTTGGTATGGCTTCTTCGGTCTTATTATCCACCAAAACACCAAACAGCATTTTATCAAAAGGCGGCACTGGCTCTGGCGGCGGATGTCCATTGATACCGCCGTTTTTGCCAGGAATATCCCATTCATCAATCAATCTCGTTGCGTTGGTAAAATCTATAATTCTAAAAAAGCCTTTGCCCTCATATAGACGAGAGCCTCTCCCGATAATCTGCTTAAAGAGCACGCGCGAACTAACAGGGCGCATAAATACAATGTTCTGTAGGTGCGGAATATCAACGCCAGTAGAGAGTAAGTCCACTGTTGTTGCCACTACGGGCATCGGCATCTCTTTGTCTCTAAAAGAGGTTAAATCGTCCTTGTCTTCTGCGACAACACGCGAAGCATAGTTTTCTTTACCCTTTAATTCGTTCAATTTATCCTTCACATTTTGCGCGTGAATCATATCCACGCAAAAAATAATCGTCTTGCCGTAGGGGTCGGTTTTATCCAAAATCTCAACCACCTTTTTGGATAACACCTCAATCTGGTCTGGGATGCTGATAGCTCGCTCGTATTCTGATGGCTCGTAAAAATCCTTAACCTCTGATGGGTCAAGTTCATCATCGTAAATAACCTCCTCGGCTTCGCTGGTATGCAAGCCTTCTTTGTAGAGGTTGGTCGTAACTTTATAAATCTTGTAGGGCACTAGGTAGCCGTCTTCAATGGCTTGCCCCATACTGTATTCAAACACTGGCTCGCCAAAGTATTCATAAACATCAATGTTATCTTCGCGCTTTGGTGTGGCAGTCATACCAAGATGATGCGCTGTATTGAAATGGTCTAAAATAATTCCCCAGTCGCCGTAGCGGGAGCGATGGCACTCATCAATTACAATGAGGTCAAAAAAGTCGTTGGGAATTTGTTTATAAAGGTCGTTAGCAAATAAAGTTTGATAAGTTGAAAAATAAATATTGCGATTGCTATTAAATTCTCCCTCTTTGAGGATATGCCGCGCCTCGCCAAACGGCTCAAATTCTCGGCTATGTGAATCATCCCGAAGTATTTTTCTGTCCGTTAAAAATAGAACCCTGTGCAGATGCTTTGACTTAAACAATTTCCAAATAACCTGAAACGAGACATAAGTTTTGCCCGTGCCAGTTGCCATTGTGAGGAGGGTTTTCGGTTTACCTTTGGCGATATTCTCCACGATGGCTTTAACCGCCGCCTCTTGGTAAGCACGCGGCCTTTTTATACCAGTGATATAAAGTGGATAATTTAGCGCATCAATCTTTTTATCCTCTAATCCCTTCCACTCAAGATAAGTTTGATAAATTTCTTCTGGCTTTAAATAATCTTTAACCCATTCGGTCTTTAGAGTCCTGCGGTCAAAGAGAATGGTTTTCTTGCCGTTGGATACATAAACAAAGGGCACATCAAGGCGCTTGGCATAATCCTGTGCTTGGCTTAAATGTTTTTCTGGGTCTTCGTCTTCTGCTTTCGCTTCAACAACAGCGATAATAATCTCCTTGTATTTGAGGACATAATCAGCAAATTTTCGCGTTGGAAGTCTTCTGTAATCCTCTCCTTCAACAAAAAATCTATCGTCCGCGATTGGATACTCGCGTATTAAATAATCCTCAACCCATCCGCATTCGCGGATTTTTGGGGTAATGTATTTCTCTTTTATGTCTGCTTCGGATAATGCCATAGTTTTATTGGATAAGGACTTTGTCCCATCCTTTGGTTTTTATAAAATTCAGCGCACGCACAACATCCTGGTCTTGGAACTTGCCTGGCTTCCATTCCTGCATTTTTGTTCTCACTACTACCTCGTCCGTGGTCTTATTATCCTGGACAATCTTGCAAACAGTCGCTAGGCGTTCAATGGCTGGGCTGTCTGCCGATTGAAACACCGAACTCATATCATTCAAAAAATTTCTTACTTGTTGCGTTGAACGATAGTTATATTTCATTAAGTTGTTTATTTTCGCCCCTGGAGCAAAAACTTCTTGCCCGCCAACCCGCTTTTTAGCGAAAAACTGATTCCTGGTTGAGATGCCAGATGTAATAGCTCGTTTAACCACAGCGTCATAGGGGCCGAAATTTTGTGGGGTAAATTGAATGCCAAGAGGGGCTTTAAAAATCTCCTGTGCCATATAAAGCATTTTGGCAACTATCATCTCACCGCGCTCAAAGCTTTGCACTATAACTCCGATAGCTTGCTGGATAGGAAAAATATTTACCTTGACTTTTTGTGCCACTACCACTACTGGCTGAGCTGCAACGGCAAATTTGCCTGCCAAGGCGTAATTTAAGCTGGATTGCTTTAGAAGGTCGAAGTAATTGATTTGCTTTTCATATTCACCAGTAAGCTTAGAAGCTAAAGACCTCAAACCCTCTAATCGTTTAGAGATTTTTTCTTGCTCCTTCAAATCAATGTTGCCGCCCTTAATGGGTAAAGGAATATCTAGCTGTTTAATGTCATCGCGGTTGATTGATTTAAAGGTGCTCCCTCTGCTTTTTGTTTCCCACTGCGGCTCTAAATATTGCAGAAAATTAAACAGATAAGAATGATTAACCTCTTTACTGCTTATGCCCGCCAGCCCTCTCCCAATGCAGGATTTAGCTTGCGCAAAATTTATAGCGCCAACTGGTGCACGCACCGAGATAAGAACATCATCCTTATCAACCACTCGTAATGGTTGCGTGCAATATACACGCGGCTGGGCGTATTTTTCCGTAAAATCAGCCTTGCCCTGGAAAAATGGAAGCCCTTCACCCCCTTGATTGTAGGTCGAAGATGGCGGAGATTGTCCCATTGTAATTTTTACAACATCCTCAAGCTTGAATTTTTTCCAATTATTGGACAATTTACCGCTAAAAATTTTATTAAGTTCACCATATATGATTTTCTGTGCATTAAACAAGCCATCATTGGTTTTTGAAATTCCCGTTTCAATTTCATTAAATAATTTTTCTATCCTGTCAACTATTTTTAATTGCTTATCAATGTCGGGTTGCCCATTTTTTGATGGATAAGTTATTTTTAAACTTTCGAGCCCACCCTTTGATAATTCTTTGAAAATTGCACCCTTGCCTAGCGCTTGCATCGCATCAATCATTGTCAATAATGAGTAGTAAGTAAATTTTGAATCTAACTGGTTTGATTTAAAGACCAGCGCCTTGCATCCCTGGTTAAAACTAATTTCTTTGGCAGCAATCGCAATGTAGCCTATTGGTGCACGCGTTGAAATTACTATTGAACCCGTTGGGACTAATGAGGCCGATGAATTTTGTAAGCCTTCTCTGGTGATATATCTTTCAGAATTTTCGATATATGCCGTTTTTAATAATCCTAAATCTTTCGGTGTAACCCAAATAATATCGCCATTCCAATAATCGCGTTCTTTAGTTGACGGAGTTGAACCAGTTTCAACATTAAAATACTTTTTATCTCCGATACTAATCTCTATGTAGTTTTCTTTAATATTTTTCATAAACTACAAGAGCTTTTTTATGTTGCTTAAAATACTCTCGGTCTCTTTTTGGGATTTAGCTATGTCGGTAATAATTTGCCCTGGCTCTGGAATATTGCCAATACCAGCTTTGTTAGGATTTTTTGGAGACAAATCAAAATTGTACTTGGTAATTTCATCAATGGAAACCAGCCAAGTATTATTGGAAGCTTCTCGTTTTTTCAATTTCTTCAGCACATCCTCAAGGTGGCTATCCTGAATTACTTTTTTCTTGGTAAATTTGCCTTCAATTTCTCCGAACCAAATTTCTTTAGTCTGCCCCGTCTTGTCGAAAAATAATAGGTTAGTCTTTACACCAGCGCCCATACTGGCAAAAACGCCTTGAGGCAATGAGATAATCGTATGGACATTAAATTTCTGAAGCAGTTCCTCGCGGATTTTTTGTGAAGCTCCGCCGCCATACATAATTTTTCCTTCTGGCAACACAATCCCACATCGTCCACCATTCTTTAGCTTTCGCATCACATATTGAAGCGCCAAAGCTTCCGTTGCGTCTGTTGGAATTGGGAAATTATTTTGAACTGTGGCGTGTTCCTTTCCACCAAATGGCGGGTTAGTAATTATTATGTTCACTTTTTCACTGTCTGGAACATTGTGGACATCCTCTTTCATTAAAGTGTTGGCTCGAACGATGTTTGGAACTAAAACTTTATGGAGCATCATATTCATCGTTCCGATAAGGAACGGAAGTGGTTTTTTCTCTTGTCCATAAAAAGTTTTGGTTTGTAAAATTTTCCATTCCCTTACGCCCAGCTTGGATTTTTTCTTTAGCCCTTCTTCCAGATGATGGAACGCTTCCACTAAAAATCCAGCAGAACCAACGAATGGGTCAAAGATTGTCTCACCAAGTTGCGGATTTAAAATTTCCACCATCGCGCGCACAACGGGACGCGGCGTGTAAAAGTCGCCAGCCCAGCCGCCCTCGGCGCCCATCTCTTGTAGTATTTCCTCATACACCTGCGAGAGGAGGTGGGTATCCTGGTAATGCACCATCTCAATCTTGTCCAAAATTTGAATCACATCGAGCAGCGTGTAAGCTGAACGGATTTTATTCCCGTCCAGTTCTCTAAAAATTTCTGATACTTTTTCTTTTTCTTTTGTGCCTTTAAGTGCACGGAGATATGGGAATAATTTTCGATTTATAAAATGAATCAACTCATCCTTATCTTTCCAGTCCTTTTTTGCCCACGAAGACCACTGGAAATCTTTTTCTATAATCGCCTGGTGCTTGCGTCCTTCCGCTTCGTCCAACTCTTTAAGTTGAGCTTCAACATTTTCAAACACACGCAAAAAGAGCAGCCAGGATAACTGCTCTACATAATTGCCAGCGCCAACGCCATCATCGCGGCGGAGAATATCGCACGCGTGTTTAATGTCTGCTTTCGATAGTTGTTGGATGATTGGTTTTTTCATTTTCATTTTCATAAAAAGCAAAAACGGGAAAAATTATTTTTTCCCTTTACGCACGCTGGAGCTGGCACGAACAAACTTTTCCAAATCCTTTGGCTTGATACGCCAGCGCCCTAATTTTGTTGCGGCAATTTTTCCTTTGCTGATGTAGCGGTGTATCGTCTTGTAGTTTACATCCAGCTTTTTTGCCGCTTCCTCAATCGTTAAAAATTTCTTTGCCATATTTGGCTCTTATAACCAGTATACACCATCTGTCCAAAAGAGGCAAAAGTAGAAATTTACTTTCTAGAAAATTTTGACGCTGTGGATAACTGAAAGTGAATCCACTCACATCGTTATGAAAAATTATAACAAATTATAATCCTCTTATATTCTCTTATATGGTCTTTTGTTCTCCAAAAAGTCTTTACATTCTTTTATGATACTTGGTAAAATATAAGTATCAGCACATTGAAACTGAAACGAGTAATCAGCAGCCACACCAAGCGAGAACACCGACTATCACCGAATTTATTTCGGGCATAGGGAAGCTAGAATCGCCGCCTCACTTAGGGAAACCTAGATGAGTTAGACGGGCACGGAGCGCCAAGTCATATCGGGAATGGAGCTTGAGACCCCTGCGTAAAGATTAGCGAAATACATCAATGCGTTTTAGCGCATTGTATTTCTCTGATTTTTGCGCGGGGCTTTTTATTTATTAAAGCGACTACGCAAAAAGCGGAAGTCGCTTTTTTAGTTTCTGCTGCTGATGCTCACCTATGTTAAGCATCCAGCAATGTAAAAAAATTCTTGGCGCGAGAGCTGCTCAACTAAATGACGAGCAGATTCTTAGCTTGCGGGATTCTCTATACAGCATCGTAAATTTAGTTTTCGACAACCTCCAAAAAAAGGAAATTAAAAAATATGAATCAAATAAAAATGAACAACCAACAGCAGGAAACCGAATATAGGGTTTCGGATTTATATGTCGCGGCATTTTTATTAGCGAATGACGCAGAGCTTCTCTCGGTAGATAAAACAGACCGCAAGAGAGCCGTGTTTGTTTTCAGTAATTCTGAAAACAGCGAGAGGCTGCTTGCGGATTTTTGGTCGAAGCGGGCTTCCGTTGAACCCCGCGCCTTTATCGCCGCCATCAAAGAAGCCAAAGAACTTATTTATAGCTAACGCTACAAAAATTTATATGAAAAAGATGAATATACAAGTTTATACGACAACCCAAGAACCAGAAGACATAACCCCATTCTCAATGATTTTCGGCTATGTGTGGAAAGCGTTTGATGCTGGAGAATTAACGCCCGAAAAAATTTTACTCCTGGCAATTCTTTATCGCCAAGTCAATGCCTATGACGGCATTGGGAGGACAAACTACGAAAAAATTTGTGTGTTGATGAAGCGCAAACCAACACCGCTAAAAGTAAACGCAATCAATAAATTGATGAAGGAGTTAAGGGATGAGCATAGGTTGATATGGTTTCCAAGCCATAGCGGAATCAAAGATTTTTCATACCAAATAGCAGACTTCAAACTCGCCAAAAAACCAAATGAAACCATACAAAAATGGGTTGATATAAAACCGCATTTTCAGAGCCGAGAGCAGAGCCAGAACAGAGAAAGCTCACCACCTATTGCCACTATACAGCCAGAAGCTCAACCGAGGTGGAAACCTCCAGAGCAGAGGTCTGAAAGGTCGAATAGTGAAGGAATTACACACATTGGGGAGGATATTGCCAGACGCTATGGCAGACCTTCCCAGACGAATACCGATAATCAGAAGTAATTAAAATCGAATATGAAAAATTATGAACAATCGAATAATCGTTTCCAATTAAGTGGACGGCATCCAAGCGAGTATCCCATCGGCAGCAATGAAGACGCGATATGCGTTGATATTGCTAAAGCTTTGGGAGAGCCGAGTATGCGCTACATATTAGCGCGGCGGCATCAGCTAGGTATCGGCGAAATAGAAGCCGCCTACGCAATCGTAAAAGACGAGATGCGTAAGGGCACTTGCCGCAATCCACGAAAATTATTCAATGCCTTGCTAACCAAAAAATGGCACGAGAAAAACGGTGATTAAAAATCAATAAATAATCAAATCATAAAACTTATGAACACCAAAAATGAAGCTCGCGAACCAGTAAAAAGAATAACGATGAAAGAACTACTTGCCCTCAAGGAAAAAATATCAACCGAGGAATTGTTAGCTGCCACGGGCATTCACGCTGAAATGATTATTGATATAGCCGAAGCAGAAGATGAAGATATGGAGCTTTCTGATAATGACCTATGGCTTATAGCAAATGCCTTGGGCGATGACCAAACTCTACAGGACGAACGCTATCAAGCGATATGCCGCGCTATCTCATATCTCATAGAACTTAAAAAAGAGGGGCTTTCGGTAGAAAAATCTCAACTAGGAGAGGGTATCCCCGCCGTGCCTCAACAAGTCGAAAAGGAAACTACCACTACCTAATTTGGTTTTCGCTAAATTCAAGGCAATGAAGACAAGACTACACCTTTTGATTAGTAGCGATATAGCGCGGCTATTACTGGTATTGCCCCTCTCTAGGTCGAGGAGAGGGGAAATTACCAGAAGCGTGGAAATACGAGGACAAATGCCGTGGATAACACCCTAAAAACAAAAACAGCCCCGCAGGGCAATGTCATTAAATGGTTATTATCACTAATTAAATTTTAGAATACGCTCGCATTTCTTACATTTTTATTTTACCTCATCGGTAAATATAGCACAAGTGGATAACTTTAAAATTCTTTAGCTAACACTCTACTCATTTAAATAACCATTAAACTCCTATGGACGAACCAATAACTAAAAATCAAATAGAACAGACGAACGAGGCGAGCGGAAATAATTTTCTTGGCGTGAGAGATGTAGCCAAAGAATTAAGTGTTTCTAAAGCCACCATCCTAAGATGGCTGAAGTCTGGCAAGCTAGATGGATTTTTCCAAATAGGGCGGAAGTGGCTAATCCGCAAATCAGACTTTGAAAAATTTATTAGCGGAAAAATTAGCAACACATCTCTATGAAAAATTTTATAGCTCTCATTTGTATTTTTGGCGGGATGGCACTCATAACTACTTTAGTAGAGAGTAAGAAACGCTGGGTGCGTTTTATTGGAGAAGCCATTATCGGTGCTATTGGCGTTGCATTAAGTTCTATCCTGGCAATAGCTTGTATAGGGGCTGTCATCGCACTGGGGCTTGGAGTAATGATGTGGCTTTTCCCTAATGTAGATTTTTCGGAAATTATTTTCTCAATAGGGGGATTGTTGTTCTGGTTTTTAATGATTATTGTCATTGTTGTCATTAAGGCTTGGTGGGATAAGAGAAAGGGAAAACAAATTAAAAAATAATTATTAACTAACAAGAATATGAACCAATTTTATAAATACATAAGGATTATAGCAGCAGTGCTTTTAAGCGGTTTGATAGCGCTACTTTGTGCTGGGGCGCTCATCGCTATATTTGGATTTTCCTTTTGGGCTTTGGACACTCTATTGGGGTTTATAAATTTAGCTCCTAAATTTGAGTATGACGCACTCTCTTTTGTTCGTTCTGTTTTCTTCTGTCTAGATGCTCAATTTAAGCCAATCTTTTTCGTCCTGTGGGCGGTTATTCTTTTTACGGGTTTTAGGCAAGGTTGGATTAAAAAGCAACTAGCTTGGATAGATGAAAAACAAACTAAAGTTAAAAAAGATGAATAATTATATTTCACAATTTTTAAGTTATTTATCCGTAGAGAAAAATTTTTCGCCACGGACGATTGGGGCTTATCAGCACGACTTAAATAAGCTGACTGTGTTTTTGTCGTCTATAAGAAAATCCAGCATCACCGAAGTAAGCAAGGACGATATACGGAAATTTTTGCACGAGGTAGCCTCTACTAATTCAGAAGTAACGCGGGCGCGCAAACTCTCATCAATAAAATCATTTTTTAAATATTTAACTCGCGAAGGGATAATTGAAGCGAACCCAGCGGCTGATGTTGACCGACCAAAATTGCCAGAGCGAGAACCCAGTTATTTAACTCCAGAGGAATATCATCGCCTCCTAGCCACAATAAAGCTAAAAGCCACTCCGTATTACTGCCTCCGTGATTTGGCTATTGTCATTACATTCCTTGGCACAGGTATTCGCCTTTCGGAGCTTGTGGGTCTTAAATTGGATAATTTAAACCTCCAGCAAGCCCAGGAATCAATCCGCGTTAGGGGTAAGGGTAATAAAGAGCGGACTATTCCCTTAAATCTCGAAGTAGTAAATGCTCTTACGAAGTATTTTAAAAAGCGCCCAGAGGTTGCATCTAAGTTTATTTTTATCAGTAGGCTCGGAGATGGAATTTCATCTGGCGGTGTATATCACCTAATCAAGCATTATCTCAAAGAGGCGGAAATAAATAAGGAGAAGGTCGGCGTCCACTCACTCCGTCATACTTTTGCCACTTCGTTGTTAAATAATAAAAATGTGAATCTTGTGCACATTCAGCAGCTTTTGGGGCACAAGAAAATTGAGACAACTCGCCGCTATCTCCATATCAATGATTTGGATTTAAGAAATGCGGTAAATAGTCTAATGTTGAATAAAAACTAATATGATGGAGGGCAATTTTTTAAATCAAGAAATAAAAAATCTAGAGGGGCTAACAGCTCTGATTTATGCTCGCGTCTCATCTTTAAGCCAAGACCCAAACAGCCAAGAATTTAGATGTAAGCAACACGCAGGACAAAAAGGTTATCCAGTTGAGGAAACTTTTTTAGATAAATTCACAGGCGGCGGAGATTTTTGGAAACGTCCCCAAATGAGGCGGCTGTTAAATTATATTGATGATTCTCAAGCCAAAGACCCAAACAAAAAATATGTCGTAATTTTTGATGACTTAAAGCGCTTTGCCAGAGATACAGAATTTCATATTCGCTTGCGCAAAGAGTTTAAAAGCAGAAGCGTCAAAGTTGAATGTCTAAATTTTAATTTCGAGGATTCACCAGAAGGCAAATTCGTCGAGACCGTGTTTGCTGCCCAAGGTGAGCTGGAGCGCGAGCAGAATAGAAGACAAGTTATCCAAAAGCAGCAAGCCCGTCTGGAACGCGGCTATTGGGTCTTTGATGCGCCGCCAGGATTGAAATATATTAAAGACCCTATTCACGGCAAGATATTAGTTCCAGACGAGCCGAAAGCCAGCATTATACGGGAAGCTCTAAATGGATACGCTTTTGATAGATTCCCCAACCAGGTTGATGTTCAGCAATATTTAGAGAACAAGGGATTCTATCACCGCAAGAAGAAAAAGAAGGTTTATCTCGAACAGGTAAAGCGGATTCTCACGCAAATACTTTACACGGACTACATTGAATACAAGCCGCGTGGCATTACTTTGCGCAAAGGACATCACAAAGGATTGATAAGTTTGAATTTATACCAAAGAATCCAGGACAAACTCAATGGCAAGGCGAAGGCGGCAGCCAGGAAAGATTTGCATTTTGATTTTCCAGCTCGCGGGTTTGTTTTCTGTCCAGAACATAATAAGCCGCTTACGGCGAGTTGGTCTACAAAACCAAGGAAAGGTTATAAGAAAGCTTTTTATCGTTGCAATAAATGCCGAGGGGTGGGCACAAATATACCCAAAGAGATGCTTGAAGGAGCGCTTGGTAAAGTTTTAAAGAAAGTTCGCCCATATAAAGAGGTCTTGGATTTAACTAAAGAGGTTGCCCTGGATATTTGGAACGAGCGAACTGTTGGCTCGCGGGATGCGCAGCAAGAATCAAAAAAAGAAATTGAAAATCTAGGAGGAGAAGTTGAGCGCTTTGTCGAGCGTATTTCAAAAACGGATAATGATATTCTGATAAACACTTACGAGAAAAAGATTGAGGAGCTGACGCATAAAAAAGCGCTCTTGGAGGAGCGTTCAAGCAAGCCTAATTTGTATTCTGGCGTGGACTTTGAAACCGCCCTAAATGAAGTGTTCGGGTTTGTGAAAAACCCATATAATATATGGGAAAATGGAATTTTTGAAGATAAAAGATTGGTGCTTAGAATGGTTTTCTCCCAACATCTGGTCTATAACAGAAAAAACGGCTTTGAAACCGCCGTTTTTTCGCTTCCTATAACGCTTTTTCAGTTGTCTGGGACTTCTAAGTCCCGTCTGGTGGGCAAGGAGGGACTCGAACCCTCAAGCCTTGCGGCATTAGCTTCTAAGACTAACGTGTATACCA
>CAZPCV010000024.1:0-21884 GCA_964585245.1 uncultured Gammaproteobacteria bacterium | reverse complement strand
GGTCTGCACTATACTGATAAGGCTGGCGCCGCGCAAGAACTGGCTCTCGATGCAGTGATGGTGCATATCGGCATGATCCCCAACTCATCGTTTGTCAAAGGAGTAGTCGAGACCGATGCCCAAGGACAAATCGTGACCGATACCAAATGTCGCACCAATATCCCGGGAATTTTTGCTGCAGGTGATGTTACCAACGTAGCATACAAGCAAATTGGTATTGCCGCCGGGCAAGGAATTGTCGCGGCACTGGCGGCGATTGAATATGTGAATTTGTGGCAAAAATCATGAGGCAAATAGCACGAGGCATATGGAGGATACTTTTCACCTGATTCTCAAGAAAAAAATTCATCGGTTTATTTTAAAAACATATGACCTAACTGAGCAATTTCCAAAATCAGAATTGTACGGAACAGTAAGTCAAGTACGCAGAGCAAGCGTATCAGTCATGCTAAATTTTGTAGAGGGTTTTGGACGCTTAAAACCCAAAGTAAAATTACATTTTTGGGAAATATCTTATGGATCTGCCAGAGAATGTAAATACTTGATCTTCCTAGCCAAAGAGAAAAAATGGATTACCACAGAACAATATCAAATAGCATTTCAATTGATCGATGAAATTGCAGCCATGCTCTGGAAAACTATTATTGGACTTGAAAAAACTATTAATTCACCATGAGTCATGTTATTTGCCTCATGAATCATGAAAATTTATATGGAATATTTATTCTCGCATTTACCCGACTTCTCTACGTGGACTAACACGCAATTTATTATTTATATAATAGCGGCGCTGGGAGTATTACTGCATATTTATGGCGTATTCCTAGAAACCGAGCGCCGACAGGATTTGGTATTTTGGATTGCGGGGGCCTGCTTATTCGTCTATGCTACCTATATCCAAGAAAAGGTTTTTGCTATTGCGATGTTCGGCTTCGCCGCTGCCAGCATGATTAAATTCATCGAGATCATGCTCGGCGTCCATCATCATGTGCGCGACCTGTCCGTCGATCACACCGATCCTAAAGGTAAAATTTATAAAGTCTAACTGCGGTATTCTACCCCATGAAGTATATCTCGCTTCGTAGGCCTATTGTAAATCTGCTGGCTATCGGCGACCCCATCATCGATACCCATGTCCAAATCGAGGACAATTGTTTGGAATGTCATCTGGCCAGCGACAGCAAACACTTGTGCCTAAATTATGGACAAAAGATCCCGATTACCGATAGTTTTCAAAGTCTGGGTGGCAACGCCCCTAACGTTGCAGTGGGCGCGGCGCGACTTGGTTTAACGTCCGGGGTACTATCCACGGTGGGAAAAGATGCCTACGGGAAACTAGCCGTCCAACATCTAAAAAAAGCTGGCGTTGATACGTCGCTTATTAGCTACGACGCCGATCACCAAACCCGATATTCTTTGGTGCTTAGTTATCATTCTGAACGCACGATCCTATCTTATTCCGAAGAAAAAAAATATCACTGGCCCAAAAATATCCCTTTTGCGAATTGGATTTATTACACCGGCCTATCTAAGGGGTTTGAAACGGTGCAAGAAAAATTATTCGACTATTTAGACACTCATCCTACCACCCGCCTCGCCATTAATCCTGGCTCGTATATTTTGAAATACGCTAAGGGTAAATTAATTTTGGCTCTTGCTAAAGCCGATCTGTTGATTGTTAACCTGGAAGAAGCCGAGGCACTTCTAAACACTACTTTAAGCGCCGAAAAAAACATTTCGCACCTGATACATGATCTATTTAAGCTCGGCCCGCGCGAAGTGGTGATAACAGATGGAGTAAACGGTGCCTGGGCAGGCACTAGGGAAGAAATTTTGCACTTGCCTGCTTTCCCGGTGCCGGTAGTATCCAAAACCGGCGCAGGCGATGCTTTTTCTTCGGCGTATATTGCGGCTCGTTTTTACGATCACTCTATAAATGAAGCTTTGAAATGGGGCACCGCTAATAGTGCCGGAGTAGTGCAGGCGCACGGGCCGCACGAAGGATTGTTTGATAGAGAAAAAATTAAAGACTTTCTAAACCACCACCCTGACAATCGACCACGCCTCGTTTAGGGTTTCTGGTTAATAAAACTATGGGCGAAAGTATCCGAATCTTTATTATAAGTTAAAGTAATAGCGATAACCTTGTCCCCTAATCTAAGTGAAAAGGGCCCCCACCTTTTATCTTCAGTGCCCGGTATTGGCTTTCCTAAATTAAAAGTGGTGCATTTCTGCAAAAATAATTGCCACTTTTTAGCTTCGTACATCTCCCGAAAATCCCTAAATTGCATTAATTCTGATTTAGGCCTATTTGGTGCAAAAATAACTTTAAAAAAATTACAAAAAGCTTCAGATACTTCTTTGCGCTCTTTTTGACGATGTTTTTCTTTTTTCGACTCTTCTTCAAGAAGAGTATCCGCTTCAAGTACAGAAAACTCACCCGAAGGCTCTGAACCTAGGGCGTAGGTTGCATACTTCTGGTATTCCTCAGCCATATTTTAAGATTACTTTACTGGTTGTTGCTGGGTCGAGCAATGAATAGTACCCAAGCCCCAGACCAAATCCACGCAATCAATCCCAATAACTTTTCTTTCGGGGAAAAGATCCTGAATTATTTTCAAAGCCTCGGCATCGTGTCGGTCGTTAAAAATTGGTACCACTATCACTGTATTGCCGATATAATAATTGATATAACTGGCTGGCAAACGCTGCCCATCGTATACAACCGGGTCGGGCATCGGTAGCGTTATAATTTGAAGTGGCTTGCCGTGTTGATCGGTCATGCTTTGTAAAGCAGCGTAATTTTTTTTTAAAATAGTATAATTTTCGTCGGAGGGATTATCTTCGAGGGCACACAATATCGTATTTTTATTTACAAAGCGAGCAATGTCATCAATGTGCCCATCGGTATCATCACCCACAATTCCCTCGTCTAACCACAACACTTTTTCGGCGCCCAGGTATTTTTGCAGATATGATTCGATTTGTTTTTGGGACAAGTGCGGATTGCGATTTTTGTTAAGTAAGCACTGGGTCGTGGTAAGCAGCAGTCCGGCTCCGTTCACCTCAATCGATCCGCCTTCCATTACAATGCCGGGCTCTATCACTGGAATATTTAAATCCGCTCCAATTTTTTTCGGTACAACATCATCCTGATTCCAAGGCGGATACTTACCACCCCAGGTATTGAAAATCCAATCGGTAATTATTTGTTCTCCTTTTTCATTGCGAACAAAAATCGGCCCGTGATCGCGGGCCCAAGAAGTATCGGTAGGAATATGAAAAAAACGTACCCGATCGGTATTTTCTTCAACCCCCACTTTCGTCAATTCATTGCGAGCTGACTCTTCCATCACGCTGTCATTGACGCAAATATAGACTTTTTCACTCGGAATCAACTCTTTAACAATTCTTGCAAACACAGCCGGAATAGGAGCGAATTTACCCGGCCAATGAGATTCGTTATGTGGCCAAGAGAGCCACGTAGCAACATGCGGCTCCCATTCGGCTGGCATGATATAACTCATAAATTACTATACGTATTGGTTTCTTCGCATTTAACACGACGTTCATCCAGAAACGGCCACTCTTTGCGCATGCTGTCGATAAGCGACAGCTCACATTCGACCACCACATTTTCTTCGGTATCGGTAGAAGCTTTGGCCAGCACGCGGCCATACGGATCACTCACTTGCGATGTCCCCCAAAATTTAATCCCGCCTTCGGTTCCAATCCGATTCACTGGCGCGACAAAAATGTTATTAGCAATAGAATGGCTGCGATGCATGATCTGCCAGGCTTCGTGTTCGGCAGCTTGCAAATCTCCGCGGTCGCTGGTCGGCCAGCCAATCGCGGTCGGATAAAAAATGATTTGCGCACCATCTGCAGCCACGATGCGGGCCGCTTCGGGGAACCATTGGTCGTAGCAAATTAATGTGGCAATTTTTCCGTACGGAGTATCAAACGTTTTAAATCCTTCATCACCTTTCTCGAAATAATAATCTTCGGCGTAATATTCTGGTGGCTGGGACGGAATATGCATTTTGTGATAGGTACCAATAATCTCGCCGTCGGGCCCGATCACGACATTGGTATTGAAACGTTTCCCAGTGGGAGTTTTTTCGTAAACCGAAACAACTAGCACGGTTTTGGTCTCTTTCGCTACCTCAGCAAACGCAGCGGTAGCGGGGCCGGGAATGGTTTCGGCTAATTCCAAATACTTCGGATCTTTGCCTTGGCAAAAATACGGAGCCAAAAATAATTCGGGCAAACAAATAATTTGCGCACCCTTTTGGGCACAATCCCGGATACCCACAATAGCTTTGTCTAAATTTTCTTGATAGACATCACTGCATTTCATTTGCACGAGGCCAACTCTTACTTTTGTACGAAGCATATTTTATAATTATTCTTATGTTTCTTTTTGTTTTAATTCCTTTAACAGGCCATTAAGTATGGTCCTGGTATGCTTATCCAATCGTAAAGTAGAGTGAACCTGAGCGTTTTGTGCTTCTTTTTGCTCTGTTTTGTCGTCACGTCTCAGGATTCGGTCGTTATCCAATATGTCCTCAATTTCTTGTATAGTCAAGCCAATTTGTTTCCACTCTTGAAGACCAGGTTTTGCCGGTGATGCCTTGACGTCATCGGTTGCCGGCTGACTTGTTCGAATTACATCTTTGGCAAAATAACCCAAATCACCGACTACGCTTGGTCCGTTCACGTACAAAGCATCATCTTCATGTACGCGTAAAGACACCAGCCTTCTTAAAGCTTCCGCTTTTTTTCTGGGTAATTTTGAACACAAAAAACCGATGGGATCAATCGCTGTTCTAGAGTCGCCTACTAGTTCAGATATTTGTTCTGGCGAAAAAAATACTTCACTTTTAGAACGCACCATATTTTTTTACAATCCCAGTAGTACCGCCGCCATCCACGGGAAGACCACGGTGGCATCACTCTGAATAATCTGGTAATAACTCCTGGTCGATAATTTGTCCCAAGTGATTTTTTCCTTGCCGCCAGCACCGGAATACGAACCGTACGACATCGGTGAAGAGCCGATTTCGATGAATCCGGCCCAGTCGCGTACTTTGTCATGCAAACCTAAATCATGTTTGATGGACGGCACGACACAAATCGGGAAGTCGGCCGCAATACCGCCACCAAGTTGCAAGAAGGCGATCGGCGTTTTTTTGGATTCGTCCATATACCAGTCGTAGAGCCAGGTAAAATAATCGAGACCGGTCTTCATAACATTCGGATTGACACTCGGAGCATCTTTGGGTTTATGTTTACCGTTATAGGTATAACTGGCAAAAATATTACCCATGGTGGAATCCTCAAAGCCTGGAATTACAATCGGTACGTTTTTTTCGTAAGCGGCATACGTCCAGCAATCATTGGGGTTCGCAGCTTTATCTGGTTTAATCAGGCCCTCGGCGAACAAGCGACGGAAATATTCGTGCGGGAAATACCGTTCGCCTTTTTTCTCGGCTTCTTTCCACATTTTTAAGAGGTGCGGCTCCATGATGCGCACACTTTCATCTTCGGGGAGGAACGTGTCGGTAATACGACGCAAGCCTGCATCACGAAGTTCGGCTTCTTGATCCGGGGTTAGCTCGGTATAGCGTGGAATATAGGAATAGTGAGAGTGCGCGACATAGCGATAATAGGATTCTTCGTGATTCGCGCCGGTGGCAGAAATGGCATGAACTTTGCCTTGGCGGATTAATTCAGCGAGCATGACGCCAACCTGGAACGAGCTGAGAGCGCCAGAAATAGTCACCATGAGTTTGCCACCTTTATTTAAATGTTCTTTGAGCCACAAAGCCGCTTGGAGGGTCGCGCCTGCATTGCAGTGGTTGAGTGTGTTGATAGCATAATCAGAAACTGGTGTGGCACTTTTTTTAACATCTTGACTGATAGTGCCGCCCGATAAAACTCGAGCGTTATTTTCTGGCACGATCATTTTGCGCAAACCCGAAGACAATTTAGATAATTTATTTTTAGACATAAAAGATATTAATTTAAAAACATGGAATTACTTTTAACAGAGTCGATTAGCTGCCAACGCTCTACTTCAAGACGAGTCAGTACCTTTTGTAGGTCTCGCGCAAATTGATCTGCGAGACCACCAGCGTTTTCGTCTAGTAGTACAAAAAATTCTGACCCTCCGCCTAGCCGTGATGGAAGTTGTGCAAAATACGACTCGATAGCAGCATATCCTAGGGCTTGAGTGTCTGCCGTCCTGGCATATTTTTCGTACGCATTTTTCATTAGTACACTTATCTTGTCGGTCAACTCAGAGCTTCGTGCGGATACGGGTTGCGCTGATTGTTTTATAGTCGAGAACGGTTCGCCTAATAAAAAATTTTTTATCACTTCTTCGGCCTCGCGCCGGCTTGGAATTTGTCGCGCCCACCGGGCCTGCTCTTCTGCTAAATACTCCGCGGCTATACCCTGGTATTGGATTAATTCTTCAATTACATTGTCCATTTCTGTTATTTCTTGAGGCAGCCCTCCTTCGTCGTTATGTGCATATAGCTGCTGCCAGGCCATTTGCCATCGCTCTACCAATGCGACATTATTTTGGATACATTGAATTATTTCAGCTGGGCTATGGGCGTTTTTTGCCGCCTCTAAACATTCGGTTTTTCCTTTTTCATATTCGTTTTTAATTTCATCAATAAAGTCATCGCCGAAAATTTCCTGCGAAGAAATTTTTTTAAATTCACACGTAGGCGAGCCGATAGATGCTTGTTCACAGGGTATTAAATAGCCACCTACGTGGGTTTGGATGCCGTTTATTTCCGCTAGAATCTGATTGTATTTATTAATAATGCCGGCTTTAAAAGTAGGAAAATCGCGCTGCTCAGGCACAGCCTCAATACTATCCGAGAGCGCGCCCGTTATTTTTTCTACATCAACGCGGTTTCTCTCCGGCATACACAACTGTTGCTCTTACTTTAATTTTTATAAACTTTCTGTACTGCTGGTGATGGAGGTACTACTTGTTTTATGCCTAACACACTTATCTGATTTTCTCGGGCTTTTCTAAGCTCATTTTCTGTCACTATGCCCTGTACTATTCTTCTAGTATCGGCCCGCAGCATATCGGCTACATTGCCGGCATTGTCTTGAAAAATTAACGCTAATTCTTTAGGTTCGCCATTAGCCGTCTCCGATTCGGAAAAATAATTCTCTAATTTTTGATAAGCATATTCAAAAACAAATATTGGCAAAAGATATGTATCATCTATAATTTTCATTTTTTCAACCACTGTGCTCTTTAATTTTTTCAAACCATTTTCTTTATCACCCTCTCTATTCTCTGGCTTTTCTGTCTCACTCGGCTCGGCGCTCGGCTTGTTTCTAAAAAATAATTGTTTTATTCTCCGCCCAATATCCCTAAATATCTGGCTTTCCGGTAGCAAGGGTTGGTTATTTTTTGCATCCTCAGTCTCGGTTAAAGACGGCCCCATCCACATTTTGGTCGCTGCTTGCGTTAGACCATTTATTTCTTCAACTGCGGCATCAAAATTTTTTAAAAGTTCTTCATCTTTAAGCGAAGGATCCTGACTATTGGTATACTTTTGTAAAGAATCTCTGTAGGCAGCTGCTTCTCTTAAAAATTTATTTAAAACTCCTACAAGATGCTGAGCTGAATCTACCCGATCAATTACACTGTAGTGCATTTCTCCGCCTCTCTGATATTTTTTTGTGGTTTCCTCGACAAACTTTTCATCAAACAGTTGAGAACTACTCATCCGGAACATTTCACACTCTTTGTGAATAATAGTAACTTTGGAAGTGGGCAACAAATAACTATTTTCACCGTCTTTATTTGGCCGTTCTGTTTCTTTGGCTAATTGGGAATATTTATCGATTATGCCTTTTTTGCGAGCAGCGGCTGGATCGTCAGAAGAATTAGCACGAACCGAATCTGGACGTAACGATTCATGAGCTTTTTCAAATGGAATTTTTCTTGCTTCAGCCATACATTACCAACCAAATAATTTAGCGATTTCTTCGGGTGATTCGCGTTTGCGGAAGACTGTCACCAGGCCATTTTGTAAAACAACTTTGGCTGGTGAGGACAGCAAACAATGATGCATGGCAAAAGCATCCTGATAGGCGCCGGTATCGAGCACGGCGATATACATATCTTCGCCTGGGCCCAGATCTTCGTAGCGTGGCAAGAGCACGTGTCCATCGGCATCAGCATATTTATCGTCGCTGTCGCAGGTAAGGCCCGATAGCCAGACACGATCTTTCTTTTTGGCATCGAGATGGCTGGCCGGAACCACATGCCATTTTTGATGAATGGCCCAGGTATCGAGCAGGTCGTTCATGAAGCTGCCATCGACGATATACCACTTTTTGGCACTACTACCGTTATTGATGTCTTTGGTGCCAATCACTTTGAAGACAGTGATTTGAGCTGGCGCGGCAATGTAGCGTCCCCACTCGGTAATAATGTTAGGATGTGGAATACCGGCCCGGTCACTAAGGTCTTTGAGGGTGTTTACAATACGTTTAACCACCGATTCTACTTTGTAGAGCGGTTTAATTTTTTCGTATGGAATTGGTAGTCCGCCGCCGATATTAATCGTATCAAGTGACGGGTTCAATTTTCGAATTTTCAAATAGGCGCTAAACGCTTCGCGCACCGCCTGCACCAGATCATTTTCTTTCATGATCATGGAGCCGATATGATAGTGAAGAATTTTGAGATTACGAATTTTGCCTAAGTCGAGAATTTCTTTTTCCAACAGGCCGAATCGGTCTACCTTTTTATCCCAATGCGAGCTGACTTTGGTCTGAAGATTGATGCGGATACCAACATCGCCTTTGAAACCGCGCAGATGATCAAGCTCGTCCATGGTTTCGATGATGGGGGTGATGCCTAAATTCTTGTCTTGCAATTCCTGAATCAAGCGCAGGTATTGTACGGTTTTGGGACCATTACATAACACGCGGATTTTGGCATGAAAACTTTCGCTTTCCCACATTTTTTTCACCATCCATAGCTCGTTGGCGGAAGTGACTTCGAGATGCGCCCCTTCGGCCACGAGCGGCAAGACGAATTCTTTGCTCTGGTTCACTTTCATGGGGAAATGGTAGGTATATTTGCCCCGATAGCCAGAAGATTTCATCGCCGAATAAAAAATCTCCAACAAATTGGAGAGTCGCTGCTCAAGTACGGACGGCATGAAAATTTTGATCGACGCGTCGAATTTACGGGCCAGATCGTACACCGTATACTGATAATTACCTTCACGAATTACTAACTCGCCGTCTTTATTGACATCGAAAAAATCGGTGTTAAATTCTTTGCGGCCTAATTTCCAGAATTGTTTAGAATTTTTTTTCATGTCGCACTGAAAAATTAAGAAATAGAGTGTAATTATAGCACAATTTTGACTGTTTGTCAATTTAAATTTTCGCTAAATATAGCGTTATTTTATATCTGTCCATCGTACCAATCAATATCAAGTGGTACATTAATGCCTTTAAGCCTGTTCAGATCCTGTTTGCGGCCATGGAAAAAATCCACCGACTGACACACCTCTTCATGCTCGATTTCCGGCCCCAACAGGCACAACCCCTCTTCAAACCCGCGCACTCTGGCATGAATTTCATCTGCAAGCGTGGGGTGATCTTCTTCGGTGTGGGCAATATGGCGCAACTGGTCGAGCGTGGCTTTGATCTGGTCTAACACCCTCTCAAATTCTACGACGCGAGTTAAATATTTGTCCTTACTTAGCCCCTTTAATTCTTGCTCCACATAGCGGCGCAAATCATGCTGCAATTCGACCAGCGCCACACAGAGGCGAACCCGCTCATCGTTCGTAAATACGTCTGCCACCTTGCCGGAATGCAGCTCGCGCAGTGTGCCGCCGTTTTTTTTAAAATCGTCATATTTCTGGCGCATTTCGGGCGGCAATTTGGGCAGCAAAAACTTTTCTCCTACATTTACTTCGGCCAAAAAAACAAACTCTTTATAGGCCTGGTTCCAGGGCCACACCACATAGCCATATTCTATCATAGCGTCTTCGATGGTGCGCAAATCGACTTCTTTGTCTTGCTCGAACAACGTTATCGTTTTTAGCATTTGTTCCTTTAATTCCAAAGGAAACAAAGGCGGAATATTATTGTACAAGCGGCGGAACAGCGCAAGGGTAGAATCCATAAATTAAAAAAATTTAAATGTTCTATGAATATTAACCGGAAAAGAAGGTTTTGTACTTTTTATTTCTCTTTCTATTTTTTCTATTACCTTCTCACCACCCACAAGCTGAAAATAAAAAATTCTATTATTTTTAAGGAAAATTTTTATTCCGCACAGCTTTCTACCTAACCGACTCCCTTTAAAATCATTTCTCATTTCTACCGATTGAATATCAGAAAAATTCATTATTTGTTTTTGAAAAAAATTCTTGAAAACCATCTGGTTTTCTTGAATAACAAGGGTTCCGTAATGTGCGCTGAGGTAGAAAAATGTGTAGAAAAAAATAGAGTTCGTCACCACTTTTTCAAGAGTTGTTTCACTGATAATTGATGGAGCAAGTTGAGATGTAATGATCAAAATGATAATGAATCCAAAAAAACCAATTGTGTAAGGTCGTATTCTTTTTGAACCGCTACCGTATACCCAGAATCCCATATTTTAAAAAATTATTATTTTTTAAAATTGTTTAAAACATGATACATGGCTACACCACCCGCAATGCTAACATTTAAACTGTTCTTTTTGCCTCGCATCGGAATTTCTAAAGCAGCATCACATAGTTTTAATAAATTTTTTGTCACCCCGGTTTTTTCATTACCAACCACCAAAGCCAGCGGAAATTTTGGCTGCCATTCATATATAGTAACACTGTTCTTGGTTTGCTCCAAGGCAACAATCGTAAAACCCTCCGCTTTTAACTTTTTAAGCAGCGGGGCCGTTTGCTTGCGATATTCCCACGGTACAAACTGTTCCGCTCCAAGCGAAACTTTCAGCACCTTAGGATGCTCGGGGGTCGGCGAATATCCGGTGATATACACCTTATCGATACCAGCGCCATCGGCCGTGCGCAGCATGGCACCAACATTGTGGGCGCTGCGGATGTTGGGGAGAACGAGTACCAGTCGAGGTTCAGACATATAGTTATTGTTTCGCTCTCTGCAACGAGGCCTTCGAGAGCCATAAACTTTGTCCCGCACACAACGCCACGGCGAGCGCGTCGGCCGCATCATCGGATTTAATTTTGCCTGTGATCCCTAAAATCATGGCTACAACCTTTTGCATTTGATCTTTTTCGGCCCGCCCGTATCCGGTGACCGCTTGCTTCACCTGCAGCGGCGTGAATTCGTCTATGGCGAGACCGTGTTCAATACCGGTAAGCAGAATCACGCCGCGGGCCTGAGCCACTTGAATCGCAGTTTTGAGATTTTTGAAAAAAAATAATTCTTCGACTGCCATGCGCGCAGGTCTAAATTCGGTAATAATTTTGACCAGCTCGGTATGTGCTTCTTGCAGACGTTCGACAAAAGATTGTTTGGCACTGGTTTCAATGCAACCGTATGTAACGGCGCACCAATCGCGATTGGATTTTTGTTCAATGACACCGTAACCCAGACGGCCAAAGCCAGGGTCTATGCCAAGAATGCGAAGTTGATTAGCTGCTTTTTTCATTTAATTTTTCTAAAATTTCTTTATAATTATTAAAAGATGCCACTGCCATTTCACTCAAAACATCATACTGGTCTATGTGATCTGGACTTAACGAAAGCCCTTGATCTGCCATTATTTTATTGGGGTCAAGCACCCAAAATTCATTAAATGGGTCAAGAGGCACCAGTCGAGCTTCAATCATTTTTTTAAAAACCGACAGTGGCGTTGTGTCGTCTTTCATTTTTTCTAAAAGATATTTTAGCATATTTGCTTCTGCCACCAAATCGGCGCGACGCTTTTTAACCATTGTCAAACAATCTTTCAGATTATTTTTTTTTACAAAATTAGTTTCACTTTCAACCTGACTCTCCAACAGCGCTGTTTTGTCTGGAAAATCTTGCAAAAAAACACTTAGCATTGTTTGTATTTTTTCTAGCAAATCTGCGGCACGATTTTTTATTTTTCTTTCCAGATCTTTTTGCGCTGCTATTTCTGCCGCAAGCTCAACATCAGACCTGTCCTTGTCATCAGGCCTTACACTGGTTTTTGATAATTTGCACGTTTAACTAAGTTGTCGAGATTGTCCATATACTATACATAGTTAAAGTAAATTTTTTAAAAATCTATTTTCTTCTCTTACTACTTGGGAATACGCTCTCTTTCAAATAAGCTGCCAGGCGTGGAGAAACATATAGCGTCTTACCTTTTGGACCAGTAGAATTAAAATAACCATAATCTCCTTGGTTTTGATCATAGGGCAAAAAAGCGTCGGCACCGGCTCTTTCTATCGCCTTCAAAACAAACTCTAACGAAATATACGGACGTACTTTTGCCTCGCCGCTCCCCTGTTCACCATTAATAAATTTATCAAAAACCTGGCGCACACTTACAAATCCCTCTGGGGGTAGGGTACAATTTCCGGATCGTATTCCTTTATTTGTAGGGTTGTACCACTTTTTCTCCACGAGTTCCTGGGGTTATCTGAACCAAATTTTCAACAAACTCCTCACCCTTTTGTTTTGTTAGCTGCGCTATCAATGAATTAACTTTATTTGCGCTTACTTTTAGAATTTTTGATAACGCCGTATGAGAAATTCTAAACTGTTCCCCCTCGGCTAACAACACTTTTCGTCTCATTTCCGCCTGCCAGGTGGATAAATTCCCTGGGTATCTGACAGTATTTACCTCGGGACCAGTTTGCGCTTTCCAAACCGTTGTACTTTTTCCTACATATCGGGAATAATTTTCGGCAGGGTTATCCACGTTATAATGAATGATTGTGAGACCACTTTCATTGGTAACAAAAACAAGCTGTCGTCTTTCCGGAAGAGCAAAACCTACATATCCACGAGCGTTTTTTGCCCCTCCATTACTATTAATACGGACATGGGCGATACTTAAGCTTGATAGCAGCTCGGTAAAAGATTCAACTTTTTCTGTATATTCGACCCTCTCGTTATCCGGGTTATCTGCCAATCTCTCGCCTATTTTTGAACCTTCTTCGCTACTTATGATGTCTTGATCAATGGAAATTGTTTTAATAGGCAGCAACATTTTTTTAAGAGCTTCTGGCTGTTCGGCGGTATTGCTTAACTGTTCAAACTCTTCTGTCGGCACCTCTTCTCGCAAACGACCCTTTAAATCTTCCAATCTAGCGCGAGCTTTCGTTAACCGCAATTGAATTTGCTCAGGAGAGAATAGCCATGCCTGCTGATCTTTTAGAGCTTGCTGTTGCGCGGGCGGCAAGTCGGAAAGAACAGTCAACTCCATCGGAGCCGCTGGAAAATTTTGCAGATCATTTTCTAATGCTGGGATCAAAACCGATAATCGTCTGTATTCTAATTTTAATTTTGCCACCTCTTCTTCGCCTGTTTCTGGTAAAAAACCGCGTCTCTCAAGAGAACTCATATTAAGCAGCATTCGTAAAATAATCTTCGACATCATCATGCTCATCGAGCGCTTCAAACAATCCAGCTAATTTTTCACCTACGTCATCGTTGACCACTACCGAATCTTTGGCCACCCATTCGATACCAGAACGTAGGGGTTCAATCTTGAGATTCTTTAATGCCAGTAATACTTTTTGCAAATTTTCTATTTTGGTTTTGATAATTATTCCTTCGGCTTCATCTGCAATATCTTCGGCTCCGGCTTCGATCATGTTCATTTCTAATTCCAGCCGCCCATCTTTGAAATAATCTTTGCTGACTTCTACTATCCCCCATTCGCCAAACATCCATTGTACACTGCCGGGCCCGCCGATAGTGCCGCCATGCGCGGAAAAAATATGTTTAATTTCCGGAGCACTACGATTTTTATTATTAGTTACGACTTTAACCAAAATAGCGGTGCCGCCAGGGCCGAATCCTTCGTACAATAATTCTTCCATGCGGGCTTCGTCTGAGAGCTCACCGGTACCGCGTTTAATGGCCCGGTCGATATTGTCTTTGGGCATACTCGACTCTTTGGCTTTGTCGATTGCGAGACGCAAAGAAAAATTCGTCGCCGGATCGCCGCCTTTTTGAGCAGCAATAGAAATCGTTTTGGCCAGCTTGGTAAAAACCCCGCTTTTTACGGCATCCTGTTTACCTTTCCTCCCTTGGATATTATGCCATTTAGAGTGACCGGACATACTTTTATTACGTTTTAATAACAGAGTTTATTTAATCAATCGCACTGCCAGGAAGTGCTGTGTTTTGTATCGACCAGCCAATTAATTCTCCCGCATCATTATATTCTTTTCGAGGAGATAGCCCCTGTTGTTCTAAATCAGCTATCTGCCTCTCAATTTTTTCTGGATCAGCCTGTCTCGTTGTCAACTCCGCAGACGCAGCCTCAAAAACAGCATCGACTCGCTTTTCGCCCACACCCATGGTTGACTCTTCTGGCAAATCCTCCTCTGGATCTGGCAAAGGTAGCGGATTACCCTCCGCATCTAAAGGAGTTACTGCTGTATCCCTCAAAAACACTTCCGTATCGGCACGTTCAAATTCTTTAGGTGGAAAATAAACACTCTTGTCTAGATCCATTCTGTTCGGAGCACTGTCTTGGCTTCGTGACATACTAGCTACAAATAGTAATTGAATATCGACTGTTCTGGAAAATTAATTCTGGGCAAAGAACTATTTTTTTTCAGCCAGTCTATAAAATTTTCCCGTTGTTTACCGCGCATGAGTTGCGGCTGTGAGTTGTTAGAATGTAATGGGAATATAGCTATACTTTTAACTTGTCCAGCTTGAATCGTCAAGCCGACACTCAGGCCTTCTTGCGTTTCTTTCGAAAAATATTGATCAAAGATAAAATTGCCCAAAGAATAAAAAATTGGCTTATCTTTGTATAGTTCTACCTCTTGTACTACATGCGGATGCGCACCAATTACAGCGGTGACGCCGTTATCAATTAACCAATGAGCCAATTCTTGCTGAGACGAATTAGAATGTGATTGATACTCGTTGCCCCAATGCAGGAACGCCACAATATTTTTGGTATGCTTTTTTAAACTACCGAGGGTGGTGCTTACCGCCGCTAAATCCAAGGGGTGATCGGTAGTGTTAAGCCCCACAAAACCCACTTGCTCGCTGGTTCCGGGCACATTTTTGAGTAACGAATATTCTTTCGTATCACGAATCTGATTACCAAAATGGGCAATTCCCACACTGTCTACTAATTTTTCCGTAAAATCAACATTGGCCCAGCCCATGTCGAGGGAATGATTGTTGGCGAGGCTGACCACGTCAAAATTGTATTGTTTTAACTGCGGCGCCAGGACCGGATCGAAACGAAACGCAATTGATTTGGTGGTCGGAACACGGGTGGGCGCGAATGGGCCTTCAAGATTGGCCACAAACAAATCAACCCCATTAAAAAACCGATTTTCGGCGCCTTTTATGCGGTCAAAAATATACTCTAACCCTTTATCCCCCATAGCTTTCGCCACATTGCGATCGAGCATGATATCGCCAAAAAACTGCAATGTGATGAGCGGCTGATCTTTGGGCAAGCCATTGGTAAAATAGCCGATGATATGACTGGTGGTTTCTGGCAGTCTGGGATTCCCCGCCAGTATAGCACTATTGGTGTGCGAAAAAAGCGTAAACTGCTCTGCCCCACGCAAGCGATTGTAATTTAAAAGCAATTCTAAACTTTTCGGGCTGTCGACCTCGGCGCGGGATAAACGATTGATAGTGGCAGTCGCCAGGATATCTTGTGATAATTCATCATGCCAGTTCGCTATCTCTAATGGCTGGTTGTGTGAAAAATCCACACTGGCGAGCACCAAACTACCCTTGGGGAGTAGCTCAGTCAATTTTTTTGCCAAGGCGAGAATTGTCGAACTGGAAACGTTTTCTTTTATAATAATGGGGAGTAGCTCGGTTTGCGGCCAGGTGTGTTTTATAAACGGGGTCAGGGCCCCGATAGAGTGTTCGGTAGCAATTATTTTTTCATCCAACTCTGCCAGATTACTTTCGGCCAACTCCCGGCTCAAGTCGGTAGCATTTTTTAATTCTCCGTCTGGAGTTTGCCAACTCCATTCGCTCGTTACCACGTTATGACTCCCGCGCTGCGGATGGTTGGGGCCAAACAGAACCACTACCGGCGGCTTGGGCTGTGATTTTTTAAGAGATTCGAAAAATGAAGCCAGGTAGGGGCCTACCACCAAATGATGCGGAACTACCGCGGAAACCACCGAGCCCTCGATAGTTTTGGTAGAGGTGGCCGATTCATAAAAGGGTTTAAAAAAATCCGGGTTTTGTGAGTATGAATAGTGGAAATTGTTTTCAATTTTTTTAGAATTTACCGACAACAAAAGTTTGTTGGAATTTTTTGTATAATTCTCAATGAATATTCTTCCAAAAAATCCAATTAACACTGTACCAAGGAACAAAAAAAAGTATATAATAAACAAATTTTGTATTTTTTTTCGTGAGTCAACCATATAACTAATCCGCTAAAACTGCTCCTTAAGTACCGCCGCCATCACGCGAGGCAAATCGACTGATTTTTCATATACCAAAAACCTACTGCGCCATTCTGGATTAAATTTCGCTTTAAATGTCTTTAATTGTTTAAATTTGTACAACTGGTTCATGTTTAGATACCACCACCCCAGAGCCTTTTCAATTGCACCCGACAACTCGGAAGAAGATGTCGTAACAATATTGCCAACAAACCCTAGACTTACCTCTTTTACACCCTTGGCGGCAGCATGGTCGAACGCTTTTACAATTCCCGCTTCTACCAAGCCGCGCGGCGCTGTTGGGTGACGAAGCATCAAATCAAGTACCAGACCTCTCTGTTGATTATAAGGGAAAAAGGTAAACGCACCGATTAACTGTCCTTCTGTAGTAGCTGTCAATAACTCCCCCTCTGCCTCGGGGTGCCAGGGATAGTAGTGATTTTTTAGGGGCGGAGCCAGGTGATGTGATTGCCACAGTGCATAGAGCGCACCTACTTGGTATAGTCGTTCCTGTGAAACCGTAGCTAGCGCTTTCCATTCCCACACGATCTCTTTTTGACGGATGACAGAAAGATTATTGCGCAAGGTTTTCGCATTTTTTCCTGCCAGATTAAAACGAGACAGTTTAACTATCGCATCGGACCCCAAAGCGAAGTGCTGGTAACCTAATTTTTTATACAAGTCCAGACAGGTTTCGGTCGCGTAATAAAACACGACTATTTTCTTTTTCTGCCGCATAGCGGCCAAGAACTCTTTCACATTTGACTCAACAGCAGACGGAGCACCAATTGGATCGCCAAAAATCACGGCACAACCAAGACTGTAGGTGTAAGCCAAGACGCAATTTTTTTCCTTACTAACGTAATATCTATAGCCGGGGCGCAGCATTAAATGGGCAGAAGGGAAACTATCGTAACGCGAAATAAGCGCCGAAGCAACCCGCCAATCGATTAGGGAATGTTGCGGTCGCGTCATAACGACCAGGCTATTTTTAGTTCAGAAAATCAGCAATTAACGCAGCACGCCGCCCCATTCCACCACGGTAAATCCTTTACGCGCCGGCGTTTTGCCCAAAGGCAATGGCTCCACGGCGAACGGCCGATCGAGCGGTGTAAAATCCATCAAAATACGGAAAATCGTGTCCGGCTTGGGCGAGATGGCAAGTGGCGCCAACGCGTTCATTTGTTGCGTGCCTAGAAACGTGATGAAATAATAGGGCTTTTCTTGCATACGCGGTAGCCAAAATTCCAAAAAGTCCGATGTTTCTTGAGTATTCAACCCTAACACGGCTAATTTTTGCCGCAACGTCGATTCAACTTCGTTCCGAGGCACCACAAATCCACGTGTGGGAGTTTCGTACAAGCCGCCGCGGCCTTCCCAAAATAGATAGGGATACGTTTTGCCCGAAGATTTCTCAATCAGTTTGCCAGACGGCTGGGCCACCACACTCCAACCATTTCCATAGACTGGATCGCTATAGCTAAGGCCACCTTGCGGAGCGACTTTTACTTCTACCGCTTCCGTTTTTTCTGGATAGAGGTAAATGACCGGCTTGCCACATTCTACCGCCGGAATAAAACGCCGATTTTGTAATTTTATTAGACGATTGAACGGATCAACAAAGAACAGCAAAGGTTTTGCGGCGACAAACTTTTCATATGATAGTTTTGCGCCAGGCTCGGAGACCGAATACTGATTCTCGTAAACATTTTTCAACAATGAATGATTCGGATCTTTTAATTCATACATAGTGAACCCTGCCCGCGTGGTCCCCACCGCTGTCAAATCAGTAGTAATACGTATGGCGGCAGGCTCTATCACAGCCGCGTAATTAGTCGAGCCGCAGCCGCCAAAATCAGTATACGCATAATCGTCGGTACGAACGATAGCATCTGACCACGTAATAGCTGGCACTCCCTTCTCATTCAACACTTCCGGGATGGGATTAAAGGCGTAATTCACCGCAAACCCGTCGACACTCGTGAGATAAAAACCGCCAGTAGACGTAGCATGGCGCACTGCCCCAAATTGAGTATCGGTAAAGATAATTTCGTCGTTACCTGGCTCGTACAAGGCACGGAAAGGCAAGGATTGTTGCCGCATCAGCGTTTGACGCACCGCAGGACCGGTTAATTTTTCGGGAAAATCTAGGGCGGGAATTCTTAGTTGGTTATCTACCGAGAGCTTACCCGCAAAGGCACTGGACCACACTTTAAAAACGCTTCCATTCTCTTGTTGAGAATCAAAATACTGATAGCGGTAGCTGGAATAATTGCCTAACAGCACAATCTGATCATTATATTCAATAAACCGATACCAGATATCGTCACCAGGCCCTTCGGGAGGCGTTTGCAGTAGTACCACGCGCCCGGTTTTTCCTTCATAGGTAAAGGAGCCGATCTGGTAATAATGCGCAGCAGTGTCGTAATCACTTTTTACCCCGGTATCAGTGCTAACCCCCAGCCAGCCCAACCGAGGAATCTCCCGGCGTTCATTCCACGTGATAGCCGAGGCAATGCCGGTTGGCAAACTACTCTCTTTCGAAATTATAGTCGCGAGTGTACTAGAGGATGAAGGGTTAACAGGCTCGGCCGTGACTGGAGTGCTGCTAGGCACCGTATTAGGGAGTGGCAGTGTATCGTTTAGAGCAGGGGGCACCGGAGAATCCGGAGGCTTGGCCAGATAATACCCCACTGAAACTCCTCCCCCTACTAACAACAAGGCGAGCAGGCTGAGTCCGAAAATTTTGGCGCGAGAATTGGATGTGGGATGTAAAAATGGCATATATACATTTTAGTAACTTACTTACTGTATCACGGCCTGATAAAAAAACAATCCCGACTGAGTCGGGATTGTTTGAGCACTATTACACTTATGGTTGTTTATAACCAGTACCGACCGGGATGAGGCGACCGATAATAACATTTTCTTTGAGACCGTCGAGGTAGTCCATCTTACCGGTAGTCGCTGTGTTGATAAGCACTCTGGCCGTTTCCTGGAACGACGCGGCCGAGAGGAAGCTTTGGGTCGAGAGCGCAACTTTACTGACGCCGAGCAATAATTCACGGCCAGTGGCTAATTTGCCGCCATTTTTCTTGGTGGCACGATTGGCGAATTCAAGCTGGGCTTTTTCGACCACTTCACCAGGCAAGAGTTCGGTTTCGCCGGCATCTTCGATATACACACGGCTAAACATCTGGCGAATAATCAGTTCAACGTGCTTGTCGTTTACTTTCTGACCTTGGGAAGAATAAATATTCTGGACTTCTTCCAAGATGTAGCGTTGCACCGCCGGGCGGCCTTTGAGTTCAAATAATTCTTGCAAATTGATACTGCCATCAGTGAGGCGATCACCAGCATTTACCATATCGCCATTCTTTACATAGATCTTATAGCCCATCGGCACGATATGTTCATGCACGCGCGGACCTTCGTAGCTCAGACTGACCTGATTTTTGGTAACTTTGACCTGACCGGAATACTTGGCTTTAATCTCTTCGCCCGAGGCACCGCGTACAACGAGGAGCGCTTCGGCTTCGACATGATCACCATCTTTGACTACGATCTCATCACTCGATTTACATTTTATCTTCATTTCTTCCATCCCTTCAAAATGCACGCGTACGATCTTTTGACCACTGCGGCCTTCGAAAACTTTTTTGCCACTTGGGGCGATGACAATTTTACCGTCGGCATCTTCAATTTCGATCTTACCAGCGACGCGAGCCAAGAAGGCTTGGTGCTTCGGAGTGCGGACTTCGAACAATTCTTCTACACGTGGCAAGCCTTGGGTAATATCGCCTCCGGCGACACCACCAGAGTGGAAGGTACGCAGAGTAAGCTGGGTACCCGGTTCACCAATACTTTGCGCGGCGATAACACCGACCGCATTGCCGAATTCTACCGGTTTATTTTGCGACAAATCAAAGCCATAACACTGGCGACAGACGCCCTTGGGCAAGCGGCATTGCAAGAGACTGCGCACGTGTACAGCAGGCACATTCAATTCATCTATTTGGCGGGCGGCCTGATCGTCAATGGCTTCACCGGCTTTTACCAGGACTTTATTACCCGCTTTCAAATCAGAAACCAGGTAACGACCGAAGACGCGACTGGATAATTTTTCACCCATTTCTTTGGATTGTTCTACCGTGAAGACTTCGCCATTCGTATCTCCACAATCTTCTTCGATCACGACGACATCTTGCGATACATCCACCAAACGACGGGTAAGGTACCCGGCATTCGCGGTACGTAGAGCGGTATCGGATAACCCTTTACGCGTACCGTGACTGGAGATGAAGAATTCGAGTACATTGAAACCTTCTTTGAAGTTGCCCTTAATAGGAAGCTCGATAATATCACCGGACGGGGACACCACGAGACCTTTCATGCCCATGACCTGGCCGAGCTGTCCATAGGTACCTCGCGCACCAGAATCGATCATGGCGAAGACAGGGCCATTTTTATCGAGAATGGCCTGGTTGTTGGCCATGATTTTATCTTTGGTTTCGGTCCAAATTTCGAGAATAGCTGAGTGACGCTCGGCCTGGGTCAAGAGACCTTCCTGGAACTGACTTTCCATTTCGCGAATTTTTTCGTCACCGGCTTTGATTAATTCTGGTTTTTCGACGATCTTCGGGAAGTCATCCATACCCAGCGAGTAGCCGGATTTGGTGACATAGCGATAGCCGAGATTTTTGATATCATCAAGTAAAATTGCAGTCGTCTGCTGATCGTATAATTCGAGACAGCGACGGATAATTGCACCTAATTTTTTTACGTTCACACCATCATTATAGTACGGCAGTTTGTCCGGAATGATTTCATTGAAGAAGATGCGTCCGACAGATGTTTCGATCATGACTGGGGTATCCTCGGGGAATTTCACACGGCTTTCAAAACGAACCTTAATACGTTCATGCAGCGTAATGCGGCGGCTCTTGTAGGCCAGCTTGGCTTCTTTTTCAGATCCAAAGAACTTCGTGACTGGGGCGGTATCATTAATATTATAATGAGTCAGATAGAAACACCCCAATACGATATCCTGCTTTGGCGTAATAACCGGGTCGCCGGTAGCTGGTTTCAAAAGATTTTTTTCGGAAGCCATTAAATTTTCGGCTTCAAACCGGGCTCCGGCCGTGAGTGGCAGGTGGACAGCCATCTGGTCACCATCGAAGTCGGCGTTGAACGCGGTACAGGTGAGCGGGTGAAGCTGGATGGCTTTACCTTCGACCAGACGCGGATGGAAGGCCTGAATACCAAGGC
>CAZPCV010000023.1:0-22683 GCA_964585245.1 uncultured Gammaproteobacteria bacterium | reverse complement strand
ATAATGTATCTCGGTAACCACTACCAAATTTAGTATTTTAGAGAATGAGGGTGTTAAAAAATAGGGGATAATTTTTTGCCAATGATATTTGACAAAAATGGTAAAATGGTGTATAGTTGTTTGTTTATCAGGTTTTAATTAACCTGATAAATTGGTTCTTTTTAGCTCAATTTAGGCTCTGCCCAAGAGTTAGAGAGGATAAAGTTTCTAAGTGATTGGAGATTCTGTTCTCTCTAACGTTTTTTGGAGGAAGTCATGCGCAATTTGTTCGGCATTTTTGCACTGCTGGCCACCCTGGCGGGCTGTGGCGACAACGAGTGCTGGACGACGGTCGTCGCCCAGCACGCGGGGCCCGGCCTCCTGCCGGCGCCCGCCACCCCCGCCACCCCCACCACCCCCAACGCGCCGCCCGTCGACCCCTGCTTGACCCCGCCGGACCTGATGGTCCGGCTGGCGGCGGACGGCCCGCGCGGTGGGCAGATCTCGGTCGGGCACCTGCCCGCCGGGACCGGTGAGCACACCGGGCTGATCGTCCAAGTCAGCCCAGTGTACGCCGCCGGCGACTGCCGCCCGGCCACCCTCCGGGCGGCGACTGCCGCCCTCGAGGCAGTGAGCTGGTCCGCCGCCGGCCGCACCATCCGCACCCAGGTCGGCATGAACTGGGGTGCGGCCACCCTGCCCGCCGGTGAGACCCGGACGGGCTCCACCGGGCAGCAGGTTTGGACGGCCACCGCGGCCGTCCAGAACGTGGCCGAGCTCGGCCACGGCACGACCACCACCCTCACGGTGGCTGTGCCCGCCGGGCCGGCAGAAACTTCTCTCGGGGTCAAGGCCGTCGAGCTGACGGTCTGGTACGGCGGGCAGCAGCTCGGCTACGACGTCACCCCCACCCGGGTGGCGACGTACTACTACGTACCGTAGCCGACCCCCCGCCCCTCACTTCTCGCTGGAGAGTGAGGCGGCTACCCTAGGCACGCCTCGCGTGCCATCCAGCCCCTACCTAAGTTATCTTCTTGCAAGATGATTGAGGTGAGGAAAGTTAGTTGTCACTTTTTTGATGGCAAAAAAGTAACCAAAAAACCACCGAACTAATACTTCGCTCCGCCACTGCCAACAATTCGTCGTCACTGGGGCGCTGAACTCGCCTGCGGGCTCAAACAGCAGCACCCCTCCGCGAGGACCGCGACTCCTCATTGTGGCCAGATGGCGTCGCTCAGTAGGCGTTCGGAAATAGTGTCAGTTGATATACGATTTTTTATAAAAAAAATTGGCAGTATGCTATACTAATTTCATATGCCATTAACTTCGGCCTTCGTTCAACAACTACATTTACCCGATAGCCCGGGTATTTATTTATTTTATAGCGCCCTGGGCGAGCTTATTTATGTTGGCAAAGCCACGTCCCTCAAGCAGCGGGTGGGCAGTTATTTTCGGGGGGCACGCACGCCGCGGCCGATAGAAGAAATGATTCACGAAGTAGAGCGGATCGATACCCATACCACCGATTCGGTGCTCGAAGCCGTAATTCTCGAATCTATCTGGATCAAAAAAAATCAACCCAAATACAATGTGCTGGGCAAAGATGACAAGAGCTGGAATTATCTGGTCTTAACCAAAGAAGTCTTTCCGCGTCTACGTTCGGTGCGTCAGCACGACTTATCGCTTCTGACCGGCAGCGAAGCCAAACAAAAATATTCGGCCATTTTCGGGCCCTATCCTGGGCTTAATACCAAAGCGGCGCTTAAATTACTGCGGCGGCTTTTTTTTATTTCCGATTGCGAGCCAGCGCGTACTCGCCCCTGCCTCTACCGTGAAATGGGGCAATGTTTGGGGGTCTGCACGGGCGAAATCAGCTCGGCTCAGTATCGTGCTCGTGTCATCGCTCCACTGACTTTGTTTTTGCAGGGCGAAAAAAAACGCGTTATTAGCTCGCTCGAAAAACAGATGCAACAGTTTGCCAAAGTTGAGCAGTTTGAACTGGCCTCGCGTTTGCGAGATCAAATTATGGCGTTGCAACGAATTCATGATATCGCGCTTATTAATGATAGTTTTATGCGCGACGTGTTTCCGCTGCCACATCGGCTCGGCGCTGGCCCGATGCGAATCGAAGGGTATGATATTTCTAATTTAGGCAACACGGATAAAGTGGGGAGTATGGTAGTGTTTGATGAATCAGGCCCAGTCAAAAGTCAGTATCGAAAATTTACTATCAAAACAGTCCAGGGGCAGAGTGATGTGGATTGTTTGGCTGAAGTATTAGAACGCCGATTGAATCATAGCGAGTGGCCGTTACCAAATATTTTTCTCATCGATGGCGGGCGGCCTCAAGTGCATCGTGCGGTGGCAACGCTTGCCAGCCGTAACGTGACTGTGCCGGTAATTGGACTGGCCAAAGGCCCGGAGCGCAAACGTAATGATGTGATTCTGGGCGATAAACGGCCCGAGACAGCTCTGTTTGCCTCACGATTTTTACCGCTCTTGATTCGGGTGCGTGACGAAGCACATCGGTTTGCGATTACATTTAATCGGAGTAAGCGATTATTAAGGAACAAGGAACATAGAACAAGGGGAAACCTGCGAAAGTAGTCCTCCCTTTCGTTGTTCTTTGTTACTTGTTCCATGTTCCTTTGTCTATGAAAAAAATCCATCATTTTATTGGAAAATTTAATATCAGTACTGACAACCTTCGGATTGACGACCGGGTTCTATCTCATCAATTACAATCAGTGCTACGCTTGTCCGCTGGCGAAGTGATAGCGCTTGGCAATGGAGCGGGCGAGAAAGTGTTGGCCGAAATTGTCGGTTATAAAAAAAATACCATGCACGCGGTGGTGCGAGAGCGAAAAAAAGAAATGATATCTCGGGACATTATTTTGTATTGCGCGCTTCTAAAACGTAGTAATGTTGAATGGGTAGTAGAAAAGGCCACCGAGCTTGGGGTGACAAAAATTGTGCCGCTCCTTACCGAACGTACGATAAAACAAGGCTTTAAACGTGAGCGTTTAGAAACTATTATGCGTGAAGCAGCCGAGCAGAGTGAGCGTTTTTTTGTGCCAGAGTTGTCTGAACCGCTGGCTTTACCCGCTGCCCTGCAACTGGCGTGTGAAAAAGGTGAAGCGATTTTTTTTGCTCCCGAGGGTCAGTCACTATCCGGGGTGAGAATAAGTAATTCTACCATTAATCTTTTTGTGGGCCCCGAAGGCGGGTGGAGTGAACGGGAAGTGGAATTAGCCCGGGGAATGAAATTGCAGGTTGTTAGTCTTGGCCCTACTATTTTGAAAGCCGAAACGGCGGCTATCGTCGCGACTTTTTGGGCGACGCAGCAGTAAAATTTTTTAATAAAAAATGAAGAAGCCGCCCCGATATCCATCGAGGCGGCTTTTGTGTGGTGCTAGGAGTAGAAACGCCACCACCCCCAGGTGGCGCACGCCGTCCACCACGTGGCGGCGTTGACGAGTTCGCTGGCCATGTGCCAGCGACGTGTTACAGGCCAACCCTCCAGCTGGCCCTCGCTCCAGATCTTCAGTAGCCGCGCCCCCAGCGCGACATTGCTGAAGATTACCGCCCACCCCGCGAGGCCCCCGCCCCCATGCAGCCCGATTGATCGTGCGAACATGAGTTGAGGAGCCGCGGTCAGCACCATCGCCATGATGGCGCTGGGGACAGGGTGCTTGACACCCCGTCCCGAGAGGGCGGCCCAGCCAAATACAATCGCCGTGGCCCCACCGGCCAGGGCGAGCGTATAGGTTTCACTGGGCGACCAGTGGTACGCGGGGTGGCGTACGGTGATCGCCAGCTGGGCCAGCTGGAATAAAAGCGACAGTAGGTAAATTTTGGCCGCCCCCCTGAAGCGGCCGCCTGGCGATTTATTCTGGGTGGCCAAACCCAGAAAAAGCACCAGGTAAAATGTGGAAATGAGGGGCATGGCGGCTAGCTGCCCCTCGACGGTGTGCCACAGCCGCCAGGCCTGGGCGGCGAAGGTCGCGGTGGCACACAACACCGCGATCAAGACCAGTAGCTGGGGCAGCCGCTGCCCCAGCCGGTTACTCTTTTTTCTTTTTTTCTTTCTTTTTTTCAACTTTTTCCCCTGATTTATTGAGTTTTTACGCTTTTTTTATAATTTTGTCAATAATTTTCACAGTATTAAATTACTGTTGGATCGGTTGTCAGATTTATTTTTCCTTGGTATACTTCCTAGACGAAAATTTCGTGTATGACTCTCTCAATTGGTAGCGCGGCACCACAATTTTCCCTTCCCGATCAGACCGGAAAAATGCATAGTTTAAGCGATTATAAGGGCAAAATCGTCTTGATTTACTTTTATCCCAAAGACGACACCCCAGGTTGCACCACCGAAGCCTGCACTATCCGTGATAGTTGGGCAGAATTTACCAAGCAGGGTATTATAGTATTCGGTATTAGTACCGACAGTGTGAAAAGTCACGCCAAGTTTGCCGCCAAATTCGAGCTGCCTTTTATTTTGCTAAGTGATGAGCAAAAACAGGTGGTGAACCAGTACGGTGTCTGGGGCCTGAAGAAATTTATGGGTCGAGAATACCAAGGCACCAAGCGTGAGTCGTTTTTAATAGATAAAGAAGGAAAAATTGCGGCTCATTACGACAGCGTGAAGCCCTCCGAACATGCGGCCCAGATTTTGGCAGATGTGCAGAAATTGCCGTAAGAAGGCTTGACAGAGCCGTTTTAATACATTAGTATGATTTTGCCTTATGCAATCACCCCGAAGACAACCCGATTCCTGGCGTGAGGCCTTACAATTCATGAATAAATGCCCCATTTGTGGGGAAATTTACAAGGCCGCCAACGCTAATCTGTGCGCCAAGAATGAGAGCGCTAGTTTAGTTCATATTACCTGCGAGCGCTGCCGGAGCTACTTTATGGCCATGATTTTGCAGATGGGCTCTGGACTTAGCTCGGTTGGTATGATTACCGATCTTAGTCTCACTGATACCAAACGCCTGTATCAAGCGAGTCCTATTACGGTGAATGAAATGATCGCGGGTTACCAGCAAATGCAGAATAATACTTTTTTTAATAGTTTACTTTTAACAGAAAAAGGTGTATGACGTTTTCGTTGTCAGCGCTGAAACGCACGCTCGGTGGAGATAAAACCAGAGCTCAAGGCCATTTGCCTGCCGTAGTATACGGGGGTACTGCCGCTCCGGATTCCGTAGCGATAGATTATCCGCAATTTTTGAAATTATACCGCCAAGCTGGTGAAGCGAGTTTGATCGACTTGAGTATCGATGGCAAAGATGCCGGTAAAGTACTGGTACAGGATGTGCAATATGATCCGGTGAGCGACCGTATGATCCATGTGGATTTGCGCCGTATCGACATGAACAAACTCATGACCGCCACAGTTGAGCTTAAATTCACTGGCGAGCCCCCGGTTGTCAAAGCGTTGGGTGGCACCCTCGTTACAAACCTTACCAGCGTACAGGTGCGTTGTTTGCCGAAGGATTTGGTATCTACCCTTACTATCGATTTGTCTGGCCTTAACACCTACGAAGATGCAATCAAAGTAAAAGATATCGCATTGCCAACTGGTGTAGAAATTATCAGTGCCAAAGCTACTGATTTGGTAGCCAAAGCCACTCCGGCTCTGAGCGAAGAAGAACTTAAAGCCCTGGATGAAAAAGGTTCGGCTGCAGTTGATCTCTCGAAGATTGAATCTTCTGCCAAGAAGAAAGAAGATGAGGAAACTGCTGAAGGTGGCGATGATAAGGCCAAAGCTGAAGACAAGAAACCAGCCGAAAAGAAATAACAACATATCATTTTTATGGTTACTAGCCTGCGCGCCATTATTTCCTGCATTATTACCTGCCCGCCGAAGCAGTGCTAGTTTTTATACCCTAAAAACAAACACCGCTTCGGCGGTGTTTTTTATTGTAATTAGTTCTTTTAAACGACAGATTCTAAGCTGTGAGGAGAAAATAATTTTTCTGTTCATTGGTCAGAAGCTGAAAAACAGATCTTGGAGGGACCCATGACGCTTTCCACTCACGATGGCCGTGGTCGCGAGATCAATTATGATAAGCCAGGATTCGGTGATCGGGTGGGACACCGGATGTTCTATGCCGAGTGCCACAACGGAGTGTGGCAGCCTGGTGGAATCATTCCGTTCCAGTTTATCGGCGTGAGCCCACTCTCCTCTACGGGGAGCTATGGCTCGCCCTCTGTGATCGATGGTGTTCGTGCTTATGGTACTGACGATGGGCGATGCCTGGTGCCCGTTTTGAATCTCAACGAGGCTCGGATGCTGGAAGGGCTCGAGTGGGAGGGCGTGACGCCTTTTCCGCCGGGCTACTACCCTCAGGCCGTGCTCCGCGCCATCGCAGCCAACCGCAACACCATGGCCGGGTCCATGTATCTCCGCCCACTGGTGATTGAAATCGAGGACGGTCTCGATATCGACCGGCGCACGGTCCAGTGTCTGTCGATCGCCACTTCGCCGGTGGGCGCGTATTACGCGCACCCCCTCAGAATCGTAACTAGCGCCTTCAAGCGTTCGGTCGAGGGTGGGGGTGGGCACGTGAAGCTCGGTCAGCACTATGGCAAGGCTGGCCGCATCCGGCGATTGGCCCGCCAGCAGGGTTTTAATGAGGTCCTCTTCCTCAAGCCCGATGGCTGTTGCCCTCAGGAGATTACGGCGGCGCACTTCTTCGTCCGTACTCCCGCTGGCATCTTCACGCCTTCTCTCAACGACAATACGGTGCTGCGTGGAACCCGTCGTTACATCACCATCACTCTGGCTCGTGAGGAACTCGGTTTGCCGGTGCACGAAGTGGACCGTTCGCTTCATGAGCTTCTCGGTGAGGCGATTGAAGTGTGGGTGACGGGTACTGCAGCGGGCATCCAGCTCGTGACGCAGGTCAGTCACGAAGGGCGGGTTTATGAATTCCCAACCGCGCAGATGGAGGTCGCGTGTGAACTTGGTCGGATGATGGACGGCATCTTCACGGGTCGGCTACCCGACACGCGTGGGTGGATGAGGGAAGCAAAATAAAAAATCTTCGGCTGACTAGCGCCTCACCCCACGCTCGCCAGCCCCAAATCCCGTAATTATTTCACGAAGTGATTAGCGGATTTGGGCACTACTATTTCACACACCCGATCACGGCCTGATAAATCAGTAATTATTTTCGTTGTCGCCGTAGGCAAGAATCGTTTGACTACTTTTTGTATTCGATTGTTTTGTGAGGGGTCAATTTCAAACCAGGCTCTTATTTCTATTGATGGATACTCAGCACTTAATATACTTATTTGTTGGCATAATTGTTCATACAAGGCTAGGCCATTATGTTCAGCTACGAGCGCCAATTTTGGTTCACGTTGAATCGAAGGTTCATCTTGGAATTGTTTAGTGGTCAGGTAGGGGAGGTTGGCAGTGATTAGTATGCTGGAATTGTTAAATTGTTGAATTGCTAAATTGTTTTTTAGAATCGGTTGAAGTAAGTTTCCCTGAATAAAGTTTATTTTTGCCTTGTGAATCGAGGCATTTTTTTTTGCTACGCGCAGGGCGGTAGGAGAGATGTCAACGGCGATTGTTGTGATGTTCTGGTGTGGCGTAGCTTTAATTATTGAGATTGGAATACATCCACTTCCTGTCCCTACGTCAATTAATACTATTTGTTCCTTGTTCCTTGTTCCTTGTTCTTTTATCTTTTCAATCACTTCATCCACTATCAGCTCAGTTTCCGGGCGGGGAACGAGGACCTGTTTATTAACAAAAAAATCGCAGCCATAGAATTCTTTGTGTCCAAGAATAGCCGCGATGGAATACCCTGCTTTGTAATCGCGAATAAAAGTTCGGAAACGGCGCAATTCGGCACTGTTTAAAGTGTAATTCTGATGAAGGTACAAAAATTCTTTCGACCGTTTAATCGCGCCGGCGATGAGCAATTCCGCATCAAGAATAGATTTAAAATCGCCTGCGTACTTTTTGTGTAAGCCAAGAATAGTCATGAGTCAACAGTTTACTCATCGTCTTGATCCGTTTCCTGTGGGCCGTCTACTTCTTTATATTCCGCTTCGCGCAGCGCGGTAATGAGGGGCTCCAGGCCACCATCGAGGATCACACCGATATTATTCCAATTTTCATGAATACGGTGATCGGTAATGCGGTCTTGGGGGAAGTTGTAGGTACGGATTTTTTCGCTGCGATCGCCCGAGCCGATTTGTGAGCGGCGTTTTTCGGTCAACTCTTTTTCCCGTTTTTCGCGTTCCAGTTCATACAGACGCGAGCGCAGCACGGCCATGGCCTTTTCTTTGTTGGCGGTTTGGGAACGTTCGTCCTGGCATTGTACCATGGTGCCGGTAGGGATATGCACGATGCGCACGGCGCTATAGGTGGTGTTCACACTTTGACCGCCCGCTCCGCCCGAACAAAAGGTGTCGATACGCAGGTCTTTGGCTTCAATTTTCATTTCGGTTTCCTCAATTTCGGGCAGTACGGCTACGGTTACGGTAGAGGTGTGAATCCGGCCGGATTTTTCGGTATCAGGCACGCGTTGCACCCGGTGCACACCCATTTCATATTTCAAATCACCATAGACCCGGCGGCCTTTGATCGCAAAAACCACTTCTTTGAAGCCGCCAATGCCAATGCGGTTGGCGTCGAGGAGGCTCGCTTTCCAGCCCTGGTTTTCGGCGTAGCGGTGGTACATGCGATACAGGCTTGCGGCAAATAGGGCCGATTCGTCACCGCCTACGCCGGCGCGGATTTCGATAATGACATTTTTGACATCGAGCGGATCGGTCGGCCGGGTTAGTAGGGCAATTTCTTGGCTTAGGGCATCAATTCTGTTTTTTAATTCTTCTACCTCAATCATCGCGAGCGAGCGCATTTCTTCGTCGGTTTCGCTTTCCGCCAAGAGTTGATTGTCGGCATGGTTTTTTTCTAGCGAAGCCAGTTCTTTGATTTTTTCGGCCAGGCTCTCAAGCTGGCGGTAGGATTGGCTGGTTTCCTGGAGTTTTTTAGGATCATTAATAATAGCGGGATTTTGTAAATCAGCTTCTAGTTGTTTGAATTGTTCCAAGACATCACTGTATTTTTTGAGCATACGGTGCAAAATTGTTAAAGTGTTAACACTCGCTCGTTAATTGTTAAAATGTTCTTATCCGTTTAGTAATTTAAGCAGTTTTACATTCTGGTAGTAGTTATTTTACCATGAAAAAAACAGACCTGAAATCAGCGTCTGTTTTTTGAAGTTTAGTAACTATTTTTCGGTAGCTGGAGTTTCGGTTTTTTCTTCTAATTTAGCTTTCTTTTTAGCAGCCGAGACGGCTTTTTTAACTTTTTTGCCTTTGCGGGCAGCGGCAGCGGCGCTAATCTTTTCAGCTTTTTCCTGGAATTTCTCGACACGACGGGCGGTGTCAACGAATTTCTGTTTGCCGGTATAAAAAGGGTGACATTGGTTGCACAACTCAATGCGGAATTCGGGTTGGGTGCTGCCGGTAACGAACGAGTTGCCACAAGCGCAGGTCACGGTCGTGTCGGTATAAAATTGTGGGTGAATTTTGGTTTTCATATAATAGAATTGAGGCGAAGCTCGTAATAATAGGAGCATTTTTAGGTACGACGAGTATAGCAGACTTCTGCGGGGCTGTCAATAACTAGGGGCTGCCTTGCTCAAACGCCGGACTACGGGTATACTTAAGAGCAACATTTAGCATATTTTATGGAGGAATTTATCGTACGCTCTCGCCCATGGTATCGGCGCTGGTGGGGGGTAGTCTTACTCGTTTTAGCGGTGCTGGTTACTACAGCCGTTTTTTTGTTTATTCTCATTACCTGGCGTTTTTGGCGGCAAATTAAAACCGGACAAGCCATACAGTTGCCTGGTTATTTAGGCGGCGGTTTTAGCTCTGTCCAGGGCGGTTCGGCTACTCCTAGCGGAGCCGTATCGGCGTCTGACCGCGCAATTTTAGAAAATCCGGCTAGCCCATTTTTGGGGAATGCGGGGGCGCCCGTAGTAATTGTAGAATTTACTGATTTCAAATGTCCGAACTGTAAAGCGGCGGCGCCGATTATCAAACAAGTGCTACAAAAATATCCTACCAAAGTTAAATATATTTTGCGCCATTTCCCGGTAGAGACCACTCATCCCGGGGCGAGCGAATTATCACAACTGTTTTATTGTGCGGGCAAACAGGGTAAACAGTGGCCATTGTATGATTGGATATTTGCGAACCAGGACACCATCCCCGAACATCTGGATGCGGCTGGTCGGGCGGCTATTGCCGCGGCCAATGATTTGAATGATGATACAGTACAGGAATGTTTGGCAACTCCTGCGCCTCTCACGGCAGTGAATCGCGACTATGTTGATGGAGCACGGTTTAACGTACGGGGCACCCCGACCTTTTTTGTTAATGGCGAGCGGGTAGAAGGGGTGGTGCCGTTTTCGGCTTGGGATAGTTTTTTACAGCGTTTTTAATCGTATGATATGAAGACGATTTTTCTAGCTATTTTTTTAACCATTGGGGTTGGAATAGGAATGGCGCAACCCGTATTGGCCGAAAATGTTATACCCGAATTTAATCCGGTATGTTGGAAAAAAGAGGATTGTACAGCTGCACGCCGCGGATTTAATCCGGGAGCTTCCGAAGATTTCTTGAAAAGTGGTTGGGTAGACAAGCAGCCAGATTGTCCGGGGAAAGAGTGGGGCAAGTGCTTGCCCGGCGGACAGACTATTACTACTATTTCATTTGGCGGACAAAATAAATTTTCTGATTTAGGTTCGTTTATTACACAGATGTATCGGTACGCGATTGGTGTGGCGGGAATTATAGCGGTGATTGTTGTCACTATATCCGGCATCCAGTGGGCTGCTTCGGGTGGAAGTGCGGATGTAATCAGTAGTGCAAAAACCAGAATTGGCGGGGCGCTGATTGGGCTGGCACTGGTCTATCTATCGTATACGATTTTAAACACAATTAATCCCAATTTGGTTAACTTTCGTTTGCCGAGCGTATGGATGTTGAAACCCCGCGCGATGGTGCCGCGATTTTGTTCTCAATTGTCGGATGAGGTAAAAAATGGCAAAAATTTTGCACTGGCGCCAGAAGGTTTAGGACAAGGTCAGACAGTGTCTGTTCCCAATACAATTGATTATAATTTAACCTTTAAAGATGAAAAACCACCAAGCAAACCGTCGGACAGCATGGCGGCAAACTTTTTATGTGGAAAGCAGTTTTTTGTCCAAAATGGTGGGAGCCTAACCTGTAGGGGAAATTATTGCGAAGGAGAGAAAAAATGCCTTGAATTTGGGGATACTTCGAGTCAGCCCTATGTTTGCAAAGAAGCTGCATTGGCAGGAACAATATTTTCTTCCGCCACGGTTGCGCCCGGGTGTATTTCTGGGGTAGCTGGCTACAGTGGATATGTATATCCGTTTGCTGATAAAGGAGGCGGAATCATTAAAGTTTGTCGTGGCCCTAATGGTATAGTCACTGATTCAGCCATGGTAGGCAGAATGGAATTGGTAAATCATGATGATAAAAAAACCCAGTCATATCTTTTGACTTTTGACAAGTCTACGATAGATAAGCCGTGCGCTCGGGGTGATGAGTGGAAGCCAATCGGGTATAGTATATTTTTGCAGCTAGAGGGCCGCTCATGTGCTGTAGCCTGGCGAGAGTTTGAAATTGGTAAAAACGGCAAAGTTTTGGTTAATGATAATTTAGAACTTAATGAGAGAAATGAGCAGTTGCAAAAAATCCAAGAGAGTCAGTTGTTTTCAGTCAAAGAATTAATTAATGATAGTTTGATTTTTGATATTGATGTTAATCATATAAAACCCGACTAAATGTATAGCCAGCATAGTTGTTGTAGCGAAATTTTTCTTAATTATCAAAGGTAAAGTTACTATTCGATCATTCGGTCGGACCAAGCAGTTTTTTTATGCAAGATAAACTCATCATCAAAGGCGCCCGCGTGCACAATTTGAAAAATATTTCTCTTACGATCCCCAAAAATAAATTGGTGGTTATTACCGGTTTGTCCGGATCAGGGAAATCAAGTCTTGCGTTTGATACGATTTATGCCGAAGGTCAGCGCCGTTACGCCGAATCGCTCTCTAGCTATGCACGACAGTTTATGGAAACGCGTGATAAGCCTGATGTCGATAGTATGGAAGGGTTATCGCCCACGATTGCGATCGATCAAAAAGTGTTTACTCAAAATCCTCGTTCGACAGTAGGTACGGTGACCGAAGTCTACGATTATTTGCGTCTGTTATTTGCCCGTGTAGGTACCCAGTATTGCCCGGATTGTCATATTTTAGTAGAGACAAAAACCGCCGGGCAGATTACCGAAGCGGTGCGTAAATTAGCACGGGGTGGCGAGCAACTGGCTATCTATGCGCCGCTCGTGCGCCGCGGTGCGGTAGAAGCAAGAAGCCTTATCGAAAAAGTAGAAAAATCGGGTTTTGAATGGTTGCGTATCGATGGTGAGCCGATTAAAATTAATGATTTACCAGGCTATCATTTCGATCAGGGAGCATCGTATACCGTAGAATTGTTGGTGGGTCGTTTTACTGCGGTAAAAAAACAGGACCCCAATAAACTTATCGAAGCGGCACTGGATGTGAGTGACGGCCTTGTGATTGTGGCCCGTGATGGCGAAGATGTGTTATTTTCCACCATCGGCTTATGCAGCCGTTGCGGACGCAGCTTGCCGGTATTAGATTTGCGTAGTTTTAGTTTTAATAGTCCGTATGGTGCTTGTCAGCGGTGCACGGGCCTTGGAATTACGATGGAGGTTGATGCCGCTCTGGTTATTCCCAATATGCGCCTTACACTGGCCGAAGGCGCGATTCAACCCTGGACCAGAATTACCGGCAATCATCAGCAGTATCAAAAATTATTAGCGGCCGTGGCCGAGCGCCATCATTTTTCGTTGCAAACGCCGGTCATGGATCTGCCGCCCAAGATCCTCAATCTTATTTTATATGGATCAGGTGAAGAAGCGTACCAGATCGAAGGGCGCCGGGTAGTCTTTGCCGGCGTGATTCCGGATCTCATGGCCAAGCACTTGGAAACCACCTCCGAATATGTCCGCAAAGAAATTGAGCAATACATGCGCGAGAAGGTGTGTTCTGTTTGTCAGGGCAAACGCCTGCGGGCCGAGTCGCTGGCTGTTCGGATCGATGATCTGACAATTTCGGATATCGCAAGTTTGAGTATCAGTGAAATTATCGTAATTTTTAAACAGAAAGAAAAAGTCGGCTTAACGCCGATCGCGGCTACAATTATCAAAGAAATGCTGCCGCGTCTTACGAATCTGGAGCGGGTAGGCTTGGGATATTTGAATTTGGACCGCTCTATGAACACGCTTTCGGGTGGAGAAATTACTCGCGTGCGCCTCGCCACGCAGCTGTCGGCGGGGCTTACGGGCGTAATCTATATTTTGGATGAGCCCTCGGTCGGCCTTCATCCCCGCGATAACGAAAAATTAGTTTCGACTCTGCGGTATCTGATGGAGCTGGGCAATTCGGTAATCGTGGTAGAGCATGATGCGGCCATGATGTATGAGGCTGATTATATTATTGATATTGGTCCGGGGGCTGGGGTGTATGGTGGGCAAGTGGTAGCCGAAGGCCCAATCGCTGAATTCAAAAAAGCAAAAAATTCTCTCACAGCCGATTATCTGTGGGGCAAAGAAAAAATTACCCGCAAAAAAAAGCCGGTCAAAAAAGGAAAAGCCGAACCTGCCCTCGTGATTACCGGCGCGAGCGCCCATAATTTGAAAAATATCGATGTCGAGATTCCGCTTAATAAATTAGTGTCGGTAACGGGCGTCTCGGGATCGGGTAAATCTACACTCATTATCGATATTCTTAGTAAAGCCTTGGCAAAATATTTTTATCGTGCCAAAGAAGAGCCGGGTACGCACAAAGCGATCAAGGGTCTGTCGTTGATTGACAAAGTGATCAGCATCGATCAAAGCCCGATCGGGCGTACCCCGCGTAGTAACCCCGCGACCTATACTGGTATTTTCAATTTAATCCGTGATTTATTCGCTTCGCTCCCCGAGGCGCGTATGCGGGGCTATGATGCCGGTAAATTTAGTTTTAACGTGAAGGGCGGCGGGCGCTGCGAAGCCTGTAGCGGCGACGGTCATATTCGTATCCCCATGCAGTTTTTGGCCGATGTGTATGTGGAGTGCGCAGAATGCCAGGGCGAGCGGTACAACCGTGAAGCGCTCGAGATTCATTATCGCAACAAAACCATTAGCGATGTGCTAAAGATGACTGTCGAAGAAGCTTTCCAATTCTTCCGTGATCTGTCGCCGATCGCTGAAAAACTCAACGTGCTCCGCGATGTGGGCCTGGGGTATATCGAACTCGGCCAACCGGCCACCACTCTTTCGGGTGGTGAAGCGCAACGTATTAAATTATCGCTCGAATTATCGCGTCATGCGACCAGCAAAACATTGTATATTTTGGATGAGCCGACGACGGGTTTGCACTTTGAAGACATCAATCGACTGCTCCAGGTGTTGGGGCAATTGGTAGACAAGGGCAATAGTGTGGTTATTATCGAACATAATGTGGATGTAATACGTGCCAGTGATTGGGTGATTGATTTGGGGCCGGAAGGTGGCACGGGTGGAGGTGAGATTGTAGCTGTCGGCACGCCGGAAGAAGTGAAGAAGGTGAAAGCGAGCTGGACGGGACGGTTTTTGTAAGTCTATATTCAAGAGTTATCTATTCTGAACAATAAAAATTTCTCGTTTAAAGCGAGAGATTTTTTAATTAATCTACTTCGTCACTTTTTTGTCCACACAAAAAAGTAACCAAAAAAAGTGCCGAACGAATGCTCCGTTCTGCCACTGCCAATGGTTCGCCCTCACTGGCGGTCTGAACTCGCCTCGGCTCAAACAGCAGACCGCCTCCCTGAGGACCGCTCGGGCTCACTGTGGCCAGATGGCGTCGCTGCGCATGTGTTCGGGGGTAATTGATAGTAATTGTAGTGAAACCGTTAATAAAAAACCACCGGTTGATAACCGGTGGTAATTGAAAGATTATTTTTTTTCTTTTACATCCTTAACTTCCTGCATTTTGCGCTTGAAGTCTTTGTCGCGCAGATAGTGTAATTTGGCGCGGCGAACTTCGAATTGTCTGGCTACTTCGATTTTGGCGATATTAGGGGAAAGAATCGGGAAGATTTTTTCGACACCGATGCCTTCGGAAACTTTGCGCACTGTGATGGTAGCGCCGGCTTCTTTGCCGTGGCGCACCGCGATGATGGTGCCCTCGTAAATCTGGATACGTTCTTTTTCTTCGCCTTTGGCGTTGGTTTCTTTAATTTTCTGATGAACTTTCACCACCATGCCTGGTTTGTAGGTTGGCATTGCGGCGGCCGTTGTTTCAGTGGTTTTCACGTCAGTCATATTAATTCTGTAGGGTTAAATTGTTATAGTGTTAAAGTGTTTTGGTGGGAATTGTGAGTAATATGACAATTTAGCCATATAACAATTCAAGCCCGCTTATACTACTTATTTTGGCCGTTTTTGTCAATACCTGGGGTATGAGAGAGCTTTTCTTTAATAATTTCGCTAACTTTAGCCACCGTTTCGTCTAAATAGCCTTCGCGGTTAGCCACGCAATAGTCATAATCAGACGACGCGGCAATTTCTTGTTTGGCGATCGCCAGTCGCTCGGCCAGGGCTTCGGGGGTCACTCCACCGCGCGCGGCAATGCGTTTGCCGAGTGTCTCTAGGTTTTCGGGGAGTAAAAAGATCGAGAGATTCGGTATGCCGGCTTGATCGAGATGATGCTTGCCGTTAACCTCAATTTGGGTGAGGACTAAATCAAAACGTGATTGCAGGTCGGTAAGATGTTTTTTTTCGGTGCCGTAATAATTGCCAGCGTAAAAATTCCATTCCAAAAATTCTTGTTGTTCAATGCGTCGCTGAAATTCATCGGCCGAGATAAAGTAATAATCTACGCCTTCGCGGTTCCCGGGGCGGGGAGCGCGCGAAGTGGTGGTAATGAAGCGCACCGAACGGGGGAATAGTTTGAGTAGGGCATTGATTACCGAATCCTTGCCGCCACCAGAAGGAGAAGAAATAATGACAAGAAGGCCAGGTTTTTTCTTTGCAGAATCCATAACGAAGTTAGCTCAGTGTTTTTAAAAATTCCGATAATTCGTTCGGCAACGGCGAGGTAAATGTTTGTGTTTCGCCGGCTAAATCTACAAATGATAACTGCGAGCAGTGCAGGAATAAGCGGCCCAATTTTTCATCCCAGGCGGATTTACGTTTTTTTTGATTATAGAGCGGATCTCCGACAACGGGGTGGTTATAGGCTAATAAATGGACGCGAATTTGATGCATGCGTCCGGTATGGATAGTGACTTTTAATAGCGTAAAGTTAACAAAGCGCTTTTCTACTAAGAATTCTGTGAGTGCTTCTTTGCCCACCGTGCTCGTTTGGCCATGAACCAAAAGAGGTTGAGCGGCCATGCGATCGTTGCGGTCGCCTCGAGAAATGCGGAATTTGATTTCGTCCCAATCTTTGGCCACTTTGCCATGTGCCAATACCGTATATTCTTTGCCTACGGTGCGATTTTTAAATTGGTTTTTGAGATGATCAAACATGGCGGGGGTGCGTGCCACCACTAACAATCCGGACGCTTCTTTGTCGAGCCGGTGGACGATGCCGGGCCGGGCTGGGTCATCGCCGACGGTTTTTAGTTCGGGATATTTTTTAACGAGCAGAGTGGCGACGCTAAATTCTTCGTTGGCCATGGTGGGGTGGGTGAGGAGGCCGGTAGGTTTTTCAATTACCAAGTAATCGGGTGTCGCGGCAATAATTGTTAGTTTAGGGGTCGCAGCTTTACGTTTGGCAGGAGTATTTTTTTGCGCAGCGGTTGCAGCATTTGTAGTTGGCTTTATTTCAATTTGGTCGTCTACACTAAGCGGAGCCCCGGTTTTAGAAGCTAGTACCCCATTAATAAAAACTAGTTTATCTTTTACCATTTTTTGTACTTGTGAACGACTAAGATTCATTTGCCGAGACAAAAAAATATCGAGACGCTCACGCGTATCGGACGTAGGGTAGATAAAAACTGTAGAAGTGTTTTTCATTTAATACATCTATTTGATAAGCGGCATGACTGGTTTAGAGCCGGTTGAAACTCCGGGCCGAGAGAGTCCCCCGACGGCTCCAGGTTTTTTTATAGCTTGCCCAATGCTAACCCTGCTGTCCTGTCCGGCATGTTGTCCGGCCCCATACAGGCTGGTCTTGTCACCACTTTGATAGACATGGGCTATTCCTTGATGCTGTGCGATGCTAGAGATGGCTTTGCTTTGGCCGATGCTGCCGGCCGGGCGCGCACTACTTAAACCACCTGGGCGATTGAGACCCAGGCTGGAGGGTAATTTGACGCCCCCGCCGAGGGAATTGATAGGCATATAAACAGATGTTAAGAGTAGAAGGTCTTGGTGCGCCTGGATGGATTTGAACCATCGACATCCACCTTATAAGGGTGGCGCTCTAACCCCTGAGCTACAGGCGCAATACACCAGTGCAGAGTTGTCGAGAAGTGTAGCAGAAATGAGGTTTTTTTCAAGGGGGAAGGATAGATTTTGGTTGCCAGTCATCGGCAGAACTGCTAGAATTAAGTAAATTATTTTTGTATGAATTGGAATCGCCGTCTATTTTTTTTCGTTAATAAGTGGGTGGGGAAGAGCCAGCTACTCGATATGTTTGGGCGTTGGTCTGCAGAATACGCTGTGATTTTGTTGTTTGCTTGGTTTCTTGGGGCGTTGTTTTTTGTGGTTGACGGTGATTACTACCGGTTGGTTAGAATTCTTGGGGTAGCGGCGTCCAGTTGGGTAATTGCCTGGGTACTAAATTTGGTCATTGGCTTGGTGGTACGTGAACCTCGCCCGCATCTTAGTTTTCCGAAAAGTCGGCTGTTGTTTAACCCGCTTATGAGCTGGAAGTCATTTCCCTCGGATCATGCTATGTCAGCGTGGCTTTTGGTGTTTTTGGGTTTGGCAGTTGGTCTGCCGGGTGCTTTGTTGGGTATCATTTTGGCGGTGTTAGTCTCGTGGGGAAGGGTATTTGCTGGAGTGCATTATCCGCTCGATATTGTTGGGGGGTGTGCGGTTGCTGGGGTGACGGTGTCGTTATTGCATTTTGTGGCAAGAGTCATTTAATCAACACCTATATATGAATGCGGTTATTTTATGTGGAGGGTTGTCTACAAGATTAGGAGATATTACCAAAGATATTCCAAAAGTGTTGCTTAAGATAAAAGGTAAATCAGTACTAGAGTGGCAGTTAGAAAAAATTAAACGTTTGGGAATTCACCAGGTAGTATTGGCCGCCGGACATCTGTCTGAAAAGCTGAAAAAGACAGTTGGTGAATCCCTGAATGGAGTGTCGTTAATATATGCGGTCGAGAGAGAGCGGTTGGGAACAGGAGGGGCTATTAAATTCGCTTATTCATTTTTACCACATCCACTTGAGCCGACGTGGATTTTTAATGGGGATATTTTAACTACAGCGGACGTGACTGACATGGCCCGACTATTGCGGCCGGGTAGCCAAGGAATTATCCTGGGGGCAGCAGTAGATAATGCAGCTTCGTATGGTACCCTCACGTATGATGAAACGTATCACCTGCTTGAATTCAAAGAAAAAGCCGGGCGTACTACCCCCGGCATTATTAACGGAGGCCTGTATTTGTTCAACCCCTCAGTCACACAATTTTTTCCAGCGGCAGCTGCGTTCAGTGTTGAATACGATGTCTTTCCTTTTTTAAAAGATTTAGACGTGTTTGTTTCGAATCGGCCCTGGATTGACATTGGCCTGCCGGAACGTTTGCGCTGGGCAGAGGAGAAGTGGGAAGAATAAGAGGCTTACGGATTTATTAATGATGGGGTACATCGGTATGGAAACTACGCGTGAGGTTTTGCTAACCAGAGATAAGAATAATTTTAATGTATTGCGTTTGCTCGCGGCAGTGGGTGTGATTATTACACATTCTTATGCGTTACTCGGCTTGCCAGAGCGTGATATGCTCGCACGACTAACGCATGGTTTGTTGTCATTTAGTCGTTTGGGGGTATATTGTTTTTTTGTCATGAGCGGTTTTTTGGTGGCGTATAGTTTACAGCGGAGTCACGGCGCCAGGGCTTTTTTCTGGAATCGGTTTTTAAGGATTTTTCCTGGATTGGCAGTGGTGCTTATGCTAACCGTTTTTTTATTAGGGCCACTTGTCACGCAGTGGCCACTCAAAGAGTATGTGTTGCGCCCTGACACGTACCACTACTTAGTGGGGGGTATCATATTGTACGACATACAATATAATTTGCCCGGGGTGTTTAAGACTAATCCCAATCAAGGCGTGAATGGATCATTGTGGACGCTGCCCTACGAATGGACGTGTTATGTATTATTATTTATTTCAGCCCGACCTTTAAAAAAGTATGGGTATCGAGCGGCTTTTGGTATAGTGCTGTTGGCAGTAGTATTAAGAGTGATAGTGGGGCGTTACTCGTTGCTCCCGGTGATTAATTGGCTTAAATTAGATACGCGGCAACTATTGTTATATAGTACGCTCTTTTTTTCCGGGGCTGGGTGGCTTAGCTTGCGGAGGTATGTGCGTTTCCGAGCCGAAATTTGGCTGGGGTTGCTGTTGCTGCTTGTGGGTGTTAGTTTTCTATTTAGAGGTGCGGCGTTCTATCTGATGCTAGCAATTGTACCCTATGCCACGCTGTCGTTAGCGGCTGCACCGTTGCCAGAACGGATACGAACTTTTTTTGTCCAGGCTGATTATTCGTATGGGGTATATATTTACGCCTTTCCGGTAGGCCAGCTCTTGGTGTATTATTATCGTAGTTATTTGTCCGTAGCCAGTTTGGCGTTACTAACCACGGTATGTACCCTGCCGTTGGCAGTTGTCTCGTGGCATGTAGTAGAAAAATATTTTTTGCAGTTTAAAAAAAGCTAGTGTATGTCATTTAATCGCAAAATTATCTTCATGTGTGGTTTACTCTGCGTTGGGTTGGTTTTTTTTGGTTTACGTTATTATCGTAGCCATACACAGCCGCCGCGTCCGGTGATTGTTCCGCGCGAAGAGGTGACGCTCACGATAATTCCTGGATGGACCTTGCGCCAAGTGGCGGATTACCTAGTGGCACAAGGTTTTGCCAGTACCACTAAAGATGTGTACCGTGTTACCGGTGAACCGGCGATGCTTAAGTCGCAGACTGCCGACTCGGCTTTTTCCCAGGTGATGAAGGGGTTAGAATTAGTGGGTCGTCGATCACTATCGATTTCGCACGAAGGATACTTGGCTCCGGAAACGTATCGGGTATTTCGTGATGCCACCCTTCAAGAAGTGATACAAAAATTATTGGCCGAACGCAACAAAGAAATGCGCGCCGCTTTTCCTAATGAAGGGGATGAGTCGACCGAACCCTTGAGTGGAAAATTAAAAGACGTGAGTGTCGCCGAAGTAATGACGATGGCGAGCATTATCGAGAAAGAAACGAGAGCGGCCGAGGATAGGCCGATCGTAGCTGATATTTTGTGGCGGCGCTATCTGAAGGGGTGGGCGCTCCAGGTAGATTCGAGTGTGCATTATGTGGCCGATAGAACGGGCGACGTGTTCACTACCGATAATGAACGGGCCATTGATTCACCGTGGAATACCTATAAATATCCGGGCTTGCCGCCGGGTCCAATCTGCAATCCAAGCGTGGAATCTATTAATGCGGCCCTACATCCAGAGGCAAATAGATATTGGTATTTTTTGACCGGAACAAATGGCCAGATGTATTATGCGGCCACGCTCGACGAGCATAATAGTAATCGCGTGAAATATTTGCGTTAATATGTTGACTACTGATTTTGATTATTTTTTGCCTTCGGAACGTATTGCTCAGGCACCACTAGAACCGCGCGATAGTTCTCGTTTGATGGTAGTAAGCCGCCAAGCCAAAACTTGGCAGCATCAGCATTTTTTTGACATCGCCGATCAATTGCAGGCAGGGGATTTGGTAGTGTGGAATAATTCCAAAGTCTTCAAAGCGCGTCTGCGGGGTACGGTAATGCTAGATGAATTGACCGATGGATTGCGTAAGACCACCGGGCAGAGCAATTCGCCGTTTTCGGATGTAATTTTGAACATGCCCAAAGTGGAAGTGTTTTTGGTGCGCCCCATGGAAAATAATGGTGTGTGGAAAGTGCTGGCCAAGCCTGGGAGGCGCTTGCGTTTGGGTATGAAAATAGTTTTTGCGGAAGATTTTGCGGCCGAGGTAATTGAAAAAAATAATGACGGTACGATTCTGGTGCAGTTTAATGAGGGCGACGCCACGGTGCGAGCTAAAGCGAATCAGTATGGCGAAGTGCCGGTGCCACCGTATGTGAATGCGAAGGAACAAGGAGCAATGAACAAGGAACAAGTAAGTGAGCGGTATCAGACGGTTTACGCGAAATATGAGGGATCGGTAGCGGCGCCAACCGCCGGGTTTCATTTTACTCCGGAATTGATTGAGCGCTTAAAAAATAAAGGTGTCCAATTTGCGGAAGTGACGCTGCATGTCGGCCTCGGGACTTTTTTACCGGTTAAAACCGATGATATCGCGCAGCACACCATGCATAGCGAGTGGGTGGAATTGACCGCCAAAAATGCCGATTTGATTAATGCCGCCAAATTAGAAGGCCGCCGGATCGTGGCTGTAGGTACAACTACGGTGCGTACACTTGAAGGTATTGCTGCTCAGAGAATAATTGATTCTAACGAAAACAATAGGGAAGTGGTGTCCGCGTATAGCGGGGATATCAATATTTTTATTACGCCCGGGTTTACGTTTAGAGTTATTGACGTGCTCATTACTAATTTTCATTTGCCAAAATCCACACTGATTATGCTGGTCAGTGCTTTTGTGGGCGATAGGGAATTTACACTAGAGTGCTACAAAGAAGCAGTTGAGAAAAAATATCGGTTTTATAGTTTTGGGGATGCGATGTTTATTTTTTAGAAAGGTCAGGCTTATTATTTAGCGGTTAACCAAGTATGCGGACGGTACTCGTAGGGGATAGTTGTGCCGGCAAAACTACCCTGCTCTCTAGTTTGGCCCAGTTAGGATATTGGGTAGTGTTCGAAGAGGGGTGGAAAAAAATTCCTCCGGCGATTGAAAAAAATAAATCTGCTTCTAATCGCTGGTTTATTAATTATTTTTTAGAACGTGATAAAGAGAATGGCCGCAAAAATGGAGTGTGGGAGCGGTGTCTGGAATTTCAGTTTCCTTTTACCGAAGCCCAGTATCGGGCCGGGAAAATAACTGTCTCAGAATATGAAGCGGTGAAGGACTTGCTAAGCTCCCAAGTAAAAAAAGTATCATTTTCTCCGGAAACGTTCATTATTCATTTAACCTGTTCGGCTGATTTGATACAGCGTCGTTTACAAGAGCGTTTGGGGCACATGGCAGATCAGGGGGAGTACTGGAGCATTCTACGCCACGAAACCGAGAAGTATTTTGAGCGTTTTCCCCATTATTATAAGATCGATACTACGTATCTCAAGCCTGACGAAGTCTTGGGGCGTGTGTTGGCAATTATCAAGCCAGAAAATTAATTTTGGAGCTAATTAAAGTTTCGAGTTGGTAAATTGGTCTGTTCTCTTGTAACATTAGCC
>CAZPCV010000022.1:4891-23919 GCA_964585245.1 uncultured Gammaproteobacteria bacterium | reverse complement strand
ATCCCCTACACCCTCACCCCCACCTCTTCCGCATACCTCCCCACAAACCGCCCAACGTTCACTTCCCCAATCGCAAACGCATAATTCTGGGCATCAGTTTCGTTCAAGGTGGTATGGGACTGATAGCGATTGTTTAAGAGAGTGGTAATACTGTCCTGTTGTTTTTTGGTTAAGCCTGTGCGGAAGGGAATAATCCAGGTAGGTGTTGCTAGTGGGACAGAGGTAGTGGGGGCAGACGTAGTCTGCCCACTGTTTGTCTGGTTCGGCACCGCTATCACTTGAAATGGATTATGCTGGTAAATATCTTCGGTAGATCTGCCTTTAGCTCGTTCCTCTTTGAAATACTTCTCAAAATCAGTTGATACCGGGGTCGCATACGTTTGGTTGGGCTGGTATTCCAGATTGCGCAAGGTAATTTCTTTGTCCCAGGGTGTTTTGTTCAAAAATGCTTCGGGGGTATCAAACGCTAGGGTCGAGATAGTGGTTTTGGGGGTATCAGTAGAAATGGCAGTCCAGCCTAATATGTCGTTGAACCTACCCATACTTGATTGGTCAACAATATATATCGTTTTGTTCTGGGGGTTGTACATTTGGCTCGGAGTAAATGTCCAGCCAAGTGGGTGCATTGTGCCTTTTTCTCCTCGCGCATATTGCTCTATGGTGCTAGGCAATGTCCCATCATGAATTACCGCCGACTGCATCTGCCACAGTTGGCGTAGTGTCATTGCCCCGCCCACTGTCCCACCCCCGTGTACACTGTCCCAACCGTTAGAGTAGCTCCCGTACGAGACTCTTGGTAGTGTGTTCTCTTTGCCAAAAATACGTTCAACTTCACTGGTATCAAGTATGTTGTGCCAGACCCCATTCACTACAAAGCCATAGACCGGGAAATGTTTTCCATTAGGGTCTATCCAATCGTCGGTACGAAACAATTTAGGGGTGGGAACAACGATCTTCGCCAAGGCTTCTTTAATAGCCTGCTCCTCGGCTTGAAGCGCGGCTACTTTAAAATCACTCGCTTCTTTATCCAAAGCTCTCATTCGCTCGGCCTGTAGCCTCGCTTCTTCGTAGCTAAGGGCCCAGGAAGACAGGCTAAGAAACAAAATCAACAACAGCCCCGCAACCGCCGCAGGAGTCGTAGAACTATCCGAGAGTTGGGCGGATAACTGTTCCTGAGTAGTAACTTTTCCGACGAGATCAACAGCCGAGCGTAACTCAGCCGCACCAACCACCGACCGGACATCCTCGGCGGTAGGCATAGTGCCAGCCTCACTAGGAGCGCGGGTTTGTTCCAGACGATGCAGTGCTTCCAGATACGCATTGAACGAATCGACAATCTGTTTGGAGCGAGCCGAATCGGACAGTGTCACTTTGGCTAAGGAACCGTTTCCCAATACCACCGGATCAGGGGTGCGGACGGTAGCGGCCACCAAAGGCTCGATAGTGGTGTAGGTAGGCTTGGGGGTGGTGGGGTACAACACCAGATTGCCCTGGGGTGGTTTGAAGGTGGTGGGGGTGGGGGCGGTGGAGGTGGGGGTGGCTTTTGATAGCGCTGCGATTGCCTCCGAAGATAAAACAGAATCCAATGAATCAGTAGAAATAGCGGGTAAAGCCGGCAAAGGGGTGGGTTTAAACCAAGATAAGGTGGTGTCTAAAACGGACGCCGCGGTTTCTGTGGTTGCAGTACTTGGATTGATAGCGGCCGAAATCAAGAGATCGCTGAAATAGTCGATAATCTTTGCTGATGTCTCTTCTTTGTTATCTAGAGCGTCCTTCAATTTGTTCCAGGCCGGCTCGATAAAACCAAAACCAAAAGAACGGGCTTGGTCAAAAAATCCTGGCTCAGTTGGACGAGGTGGCAACGCCGCCATATTCAATTTTACCTTTTCTGCCTCGTCTTTAAACAAACGAATAACTCCGGCGCCGTTGAGGACGGCTTGGGTGGAGAGGCGGGTGAAGTAATCGGGGAGCGCTATATTTTTTCCATTCCCTTCATTTCTTAGAGTATAAATTTTAATTTTTTCAAGCGAGTCTCCTGTTGAAAATAACACCCTTACTAACCTAAATTCTCCACCATTCGCATCCCTACCATACCCATACTCCCCGTCCTCTCTCACAATCTTGGGCCTCACATATTTTGGCTCATTGATCGTGTGTTCGCTAAAAAAATAGCCGTTGGAATACGTGGCTAAATTTTCTAAATAGGCGCCGAACGAAGGTAGTAAAACTGGTTTTTGTTTGTTGGCAATTAAGCTATCAGCTGTCCTCAGATTAGCCCGGGTAAATTGATCGGCATAATCTTCGTACGGGCTCCCATCATCGGCGCTTAAACTTGACCCTTCGTGAGCGTGCGTATCGTTGCGCGTATGATCAGGCACCGTAGCGTCTTCAATCAAGTGCATCAGGTGCCCCAGAGCGTAATACGCTTCGTCGGTTTTACCTTCGCCATACAATCGTAACGCGTTTTGCCAGGTTTTGTTACCGCCATAACTAATATACCTGGTTTGCAGATTTTCATTGGCGGCCCAATTTTTTGAAGAAACAATATCAACCGTGGAATTTAAAAAAAGCTTGCTGAAAATTTTAAGCACCGATTGCGGAATTTTGCCCAGATGCTCTGCTTCCCAACCTTCTTGCGTAGTTGGATCGTAGAAATGATTTATCCAGCGGGGCGCGGTGTCTTCGTCAATGCTACCCTGAACCAAATATTCTTTTTCTCTCGCTGTTAGCTTGTCATTATACGTAGCGTTATACACATCAACAATCTCGTCGCTAAGCGCCGGGTGAGTGGTGGCGGTGGGGTAGGCGTGAGCCGCAGAAGTATTGACTAAAACAGAGACGATAGCTAACAGGCTTCCAAACAGAATTTTGAATAACGGGTGAATCCTCCGAGGCATACTGGAAGATTAAATTTCTTTAATTTTCCAGACACCTTGAGGGTATTTGATGAAGGTGACCAGCATTTCGTTGCTAACGCCAAAATCTTTGCTACCATTTAACTCATTTGTTGGGTCTCGATTAACGAGTTTTTTGTTAATTATTTTTAATTCATCAACAAACCAAGGTAGATTATTTTTTTCTTTTCCTTTTGCTAATTTTTCTCTCCACTCCTCCTGTTTCGTCAAAACAAAATACCGGCTCGCCAACTCAAAATCTTCTTTTTCCAAAGCAGCAATAAATAGTTCTAATGTTTCTTTGGGGGTTTTGCCACCGTCGGTATCCGCCTGGTATCTCGCTTCTAGCGCGGCTTGAGCCACTTCGGCCTTGGCCATGGATATTTTTTGCTCATAACGCAGAAAACTGGCGTAGCCTAAAAAGGCCAGCACTAAAGCCCCTATAGTAACGCTGAGTATTTTTATTAAACGTAACACAATATGTAACACTGTTTTTTTAGCAGGCAAATTCATACAATAATATTTTGATAAACCCCTGCCGTACCGTAACTACGGCAGGGGTACTAACATTACTTAATCGCCGCCGCTGAATCAGTAAACACCTGTTTGATCTTATCTCTAAAGCCATAGATGGCGCCTACCACGGCTAGGCCAATTACCGCTAGGAGTAGACCGTATTCCGACAACGCCTGCCCTGATTCGTCGTTGAGCCATTGTTTTAACATACTGTTAATAATTACTACTCTCCGTAGAGAAGCAGCTGAATAAAAGATATAACCAACCTCTTGGAGAGGTTGGTTATTGTGTATGTGTTTGTTTTTTCTAATCCCCTCTACACATGAGGGTAGATCTAGTGGGGAGGATTGTCAAAACTGAAAATGGGGATAATTTTTGCGTTATCAAAATCAGGCATTGTTCTTAAATATCCCAGCCGCCAATTGTGCCACTTTTTTGAAAGCATTTTTAACTGCCATTCCCCGATACCGGGCCAGCGCCCCAAATACTACTGTCGCAATGCCGCCCACGGTAACCGGCACATACGGCTCATCGGCCGGCACGGCTTTTGCTACAATTTTCGTCGGTTCCGATTTTTGTACAACTTCAACATCCTCCATTGAACGCGGTAAAATTTGCTCTTTTTTATTGGTGCGCTCTACAATTCCATTTACCCGCACCACTTGCCCCAAGTGCAAACCCTTACTGTTAATTCCAGCTCCGCTTTTGAAATACACCAACACTTCGCCTTTCCCATCGTCAATATACAGGTGAGTACTTTTTAATTCGGTAATCTCCCCTTTTATCGATACCAAACTACCGTTCAAGGCCTGCGGCAATTGCAGACTGGTAATCGGTTCGGGCGCCAAAAATTTTTCACTATCCAAGATATCAATAGCGTTCGCCCCTGCAATCGTTAGTCGCGCTACACCGCTTACCATGTGCAGACGCCCGGTGGCACTCACCTCGTCGCCCACGCGGACATCGGGAAAATTTTTCTTGCTTTGAAAAATTTGTATACCACCCTGAGCGGCGGCCAAATAAAAATACTGGCTGCCGAGCGCACCGGGTGCCGACGTGACTATGCCGGTCACTGTCTTAATCACCCCAGCCGACGAAGAAACGGGTTTAGATGTCTTGGTGCTGGCACTTTTTTTACTAACCGGTTTTTTCTCGCCTTCTGCAGCTTGCTTTTGCCATGCCTCGGCATCCAGCACAAATCCGGGGGTGGATTCTACCCACGCCCACTTTCCCTGCGGCCCCAATGAATAACTTTTATTTTCTTTGGCCTCTGCATATTCCGCCTGGTCAATCAACTCTTCGTTTTCATCATACAAACTAAGCGAGCCCGACTGATTAGAGAGCGTCAAGTTGGTGGCCGCGGTCTTAAATACCAAAAACCCCCCTGGTTTTATAACAGTATCTTCGGGAATAATAAATTTTTTATCGCCGCTCGACAGGCTCCAACCCGCGACTGCAGTGGAGGTTGAACCGGCATTAAAAATTTCTATAAATTCATTCTCGTCTGCTCCGGCAGGATTGGGAAACACTTCGCTCACTATAATTCCCGCCGGATTAGTGCCGGACTCCGCCGCAATTTTTACCGTCACTATTTTTTGCCCCACCGTACCGGCGCTGCTGGTGGCAAATATGGTTACGGCATATGTACCTGCTTTCTCAAACGTATGACTCACCCGCCCGCCGTCTTCGGATTGTCCATCACCAAAATTCCAAGTAAAGAAAAAACTTCCACCGCGCGGATCAGTAGAGCTGGCGGCGACAAATAAGAGCGGGTGCTCGACCACGCCTTTTAGTGGTGCCTGTAAATGCCACATAATTTTTACGGACTCAGGTTTGGCTATCCTGTTTTCTTCGCCAAAGGTAGGCGTCGTGCTCCAGGCCCAATTTCCATTGGCCAACCGATTATAGCTTTGTCCCTCGGGAGCGATATCGTAGCTTAGATTTGCCACCCGTGCCCCCTGCTCGCTAAACAACGAAAAATTTTCTGTCGAATTTTTTAAAGCGAACAATCCGCTCGCCCGCTTCCACGCCTGTATTTTTCCGGGCCCAAGGCTGGTGGTAGAGGCAATTGCAAATTTTTGACCGCTACTATTTTCGATTCGCCAGCCAGACAGCGACACGGTGGTTGTGGCCGAAGTATTTTTTAATTCCAAAAATTCTACCGCCGTATCAGCGCCTTCGGGATTAGGAAAAATTTCGTTAAAAACAATAGGGGAAGCAGATGATGGGGCTGAATTTGTAGTCGTTGCATTTTTTACCGTTTTAGCAGCCGAGGTATCGGTATATGGTATTGATTGCCCCGAACCAGAGGCGATCCCGCCGCCTTCAATTACAACCGGAGCTACGATTTTATTGGCGGCGTTCGGAGTCGGCACTGTCGTAATCGCCCAATCGACCGCATCGTCGCCGCTATCCACGCCATCTTGGGCGCGCGCCACCGACTGGCCTTTTTTGGGCAGAGCTACCGCCCCCGAACCATAGGCTATCCGGTCCATATCTTCTCCACTGGGATTTTTTAAAATTACCGTATCCCCGCTGTTATTGAGTTTCGCGCTTGGCAAATAAATAGTGAGCCAACCTCCGGCCAAAATCGTGCTGGTGGGGCTGGCGATCAGACATTCCGGGGCCGCGCGCCCATCGCAGAGTGTGCCTCCGGTTAAATCCAAACTAGTCGTGGCTGTGTTAAATAACTCTATCCATTCCGCCCCGGTTTCGGGATCCGGCATCACTTCGTTAATTTTTATTCCTGGCCAGACCGCGCCAGCCGGCGCTCCCGACTGCGAATTAGTGGCCGCTTCTGTGGTACTACTTACGCTCAAAGCATCAAAAGCCTCTTTTCCGGCGGCTGAAAAAACGGTATTAGTGGCCCCTATACTATTCCCGCTTGGGTGTTCCTGCCAATTATCACTCGTATAGTCACTCACATAGGGGCTTTTTCGCTCCAATGAAAAACGCGACGTAGGCAAATAGGTAAACTGCTCGATCACGTTTCCTAAATTATCTTTCAGACCAATGACCCGGCTTTCTTCACTCAACCCTTTTGACCACGCCGAATCAAAAATCAATCCCGCAAAATTGGGATTATCTATTTTAAAATCTGTGGCATTTTCTACAATCACGGCGAAGGCTCCGGGCGCCACTTTGCCATCAGACGTACCAGTAGCACTTAGACCATGATTCACCTCTTTGTCCGCGCCAGAAAATTTTTCCCAAAAAATCCAATCTTTCAAATCCACCGTTTCGTTCCCGCGATTCCAGACCTCAATCCATTCTTTGGTTCGGGGCGGATATGTGCCTATTTCATTGATAATGATATCGGTATTAGCCGAATAGGCCGCTTTTAAAATAAAAAAACTGCCAGCTACTACCCATGCTAACAGCTTTCTTTTACTCCGCCTCATACTGGTTATTATTTAAAATAACACATCCCCCTTAAGAATATGATCCGCTCGCCGCAGCGACAAGACGTTTTGCACCATAACAAAAATAATTCTAATTTTCAAACTGTGGATATTTTTAATTTTGCTTACTCATTTCTCCCCAGTTCTCACCACTTTTTACTTCTACCTTCACAGGAACTCTTAACTTCACCACCTGCTCCATCGCGTCTTTGATTATTTTACCCGCCGCCGCAGCGCTTTCTTTTTTAACTTCGAATACCAATTCGTCGTGTACTTGCAAAATCATTTTGCAGTCTGCCTGATATGGGCTAGCGCGTAATTTTTGATACACATCAATCATGGCCAGCTTCATAAGATCGGCCGCCGTTCCCTGGATCGGATGATTTACCGCCATACGCTCGCCGGCGCTACGCACCTGAAAATTGCTCGAAGTTAGTTCTGGAATATACCGACGTCGTCCAAACAGCGTTTCGCAATATCCCTCTTGCCGCGTAAACTCGAGTGTGCGATCGACATACGCTTTCACCCCGCTGAATTCTGAAAAATATTTATCGATAAATTCTTTGGCTTGCCACTGTGGAATTTTGGCGCGCCAGCTTAGGCCGTACGCTCCCATGCCATACAAAATTCCAAAATTCACTTCTTTGGCCGCGTAGCGCATTTCTTTGGTCACTTCCTCCAGCGCCACCCCATTGATCGCGGCGGCGGTAGCCGTGTGGATATCCAGGTCAGCCGCAAAAATTTCTAACATTTTTTTATCTTCGGCTAGCGACGCGACAATGCGCAATTCGATTTGGGAATAATCGGCACTAACTAGTATGTTGCCCGGCGCCGCCACAAAGGCCTTGCGAATTTCTCGTCCCAGCTCGGTGCGCACCGGAATATTTTGTAAATTCGGATCAGTGCTAGACAGCCGCCCGGTGGCCGCAATCGTTTGGTTGAAATGGGTATGAATGCGCTTCGTATCAGGGTGAATCAGGGTCGGCAGCACATCGCTATACGTATTTTGTAATTTTGTAAGCTCGCGAAAATTTTCTATCTCTTCGATAATCGGATGCTGTCCGCGTAATTTTTCTAATTGTTCGGCCGAGGTCGACAATCCGGTTTTGCCTTTTTTAATTCCTTCTACCGAAATATTCATTTTATCAAACAGCACTTCGCGCAACTGCAGCGGCGACGCGATGTTAAATTCCATCCCCGCCATTTCATAAATAGTCGACGTGATCATTTTAAGCTGGGTGCGAATATTGCTTGAAATCGCTTCTAGTTTTTCTTTGCTTACTGCCACCCCATTAAGTTCTATATCAGCGAGTACGCACAAGAGCGGCATTTCGATTTTGGCCAAAAGTCCATAATCATCAATCGCCACTAATTCTTTCTTAAGCGGCGCGGCCGCGGCGAGCGCGTAGGCCAGTTCCACCATGAGCGGCCCCGGATCGACACCGAACAAGCTGGTTTGATTCTGTGTCACAGTCAACTCTTTGCCCAGCACCTTGAGCGCGATACTCGGCATATCATGCGCCCGGCTGCCCGGCTGCAACAAATACGAAGCCACCATCACATCAAACAAATTATTTTTTATTTCCCAATCATAGCGCTGCACGGTTTTAATCAACTCCTTCAGATTATGGCCGACTAATTCAATGGCCGGGTTGGCAAACACTTCTTTTAGCTTCTCTACATATGGCTCTGGGCAATACCAGGACTGCTCTTCGGTTACGAGTGCTAGACCAAGCAATTTGCCACAGACATTGTCATTACGTTCCACGAGAGCCGCCGCTGCAAACCGTTTGTTTTTTTTAATAATCGACACTGCCGCGACCACATCTTTTTCATCCGCAATACTTTTGAACGCACTCGAAATACTCTTTTTGTTTGACTTAGGTGTTTTAGTCGTGGGGGCCGCCGGCTCGTTGCCCGCCAATTCCGGCAGGCGTTTCAACAACGATAGAAATTCAAACTTCTGAAACACCGCTATGACCACTTCTTTGTTCAACGGTTTTAATACGCAGTCCGCCAACTCAAAATGTAACTCCGGCACGTGCCGATCAATCGTGGCCAGGCGTTTGCTTAGCTCGCCAGACGCTTTACCGGCTACTAATTTTTTATATACTGCCGGCTTGAAGCCTGTGGGCCCTTTGGTCTCGAGCGCCTGATAAATTTCTTCGAGCGTGCCGTATTCCTGAATCAAAGTTGTAGCTGTTTTTTCACCAATCCCAGGCACTCCAATAATATTATCCGAAGTGTCCCCGGCGAGCGCTTTGTAATCCACCAAATAACGAGAAGCAAAGCCGTAACGTTCCACTGCTTTCGCTTCGTCATACACCACAATATCTGCCAAACCTTTTCTAAGCGTGTAAATTTTAACATGCGGAGCAATCAACTGAATCGTGTCCATATCCCCGGTTACTACAAACACTTCGATCAATTGTTCCTTGTTCCTTGTTCCTTGTTCCTTAACACTTTCAACTATCGTCCCAATCACATCATCAGCCTCGTAGCCGGTTTTGGTAAATATCGGCAACCCAAACGCCTCGACCAATTCTCGCACCAACGGAATCTGATCGTACAGTGCCTGATCGGCTTTGACGCGCGTGGCCTTGTACTCGGTATATTCTTTGTGACGAAACGTTCCGCCTGCGACATCAAATGTAACAACCAGATGAGTTGGTTTTAGGTCGCGCCAAACTTTAAGAAGCATGGTCGCAAAACCATATACCGCATTTACTAGTACCCCCTCCTTAGTAGTGAGGGGCGGCACCGCATGATAGGCGCGATGGATAATAGCGTTACCATCGATGATTACCAGTTTTTGAGAAATTTGTGACATGACAGAGCGATTAGGCAAATTAGGTCTGTTAACAGGATACTCACTTTATTAGTTCTTCGCAATGTTACGCGCGAATACAGCCGAATCCAGCGCTTGTTAATACTCTCCTTCCCTTATATACTGTCTAGACTATAGATTGCACACCTATGACAGAATTTAAAAGATCTCCTTCTCCCGAAGCACACGAAATACACAGCTACTTCGATAGTCGCGATTTTTGGAACCGAGTTAACAACAACGAATCCCCAATCACCGAACCAGAAATCAGGTCTTTTGCCAAAAACCTCCTCGACTCCCTGGTTTTTCTTTACACCAGCCAACCAGACACTACCGAATCTCAAGATTTGTTTATTTTTACCTCGCTATTAGACAATTCGCTTAAAAAAGACCCGGAATCATTCAACATGGGGCCGCTGTTGGTAGCCCAGTTGCGTGCTGCTGTAAAAGAAAAAATGAGAGAGCTGTTAGCCACCGACAAGCGCTATACCCACTTACACCCCTCACAGATTTTTGTGTTGAATCACGCGCTAGGCTTCAACCCTCGGCTCGACACATCCCCCATCCTAGCTACAGATCTGTATAATCGTGAAACCACGGTGCAGCTACGCTCAAAAACCCAAAACCTTCAATTTGCAGAAGAAAATAACCAGGCCTTGCGGCAGCTGCTTGATCTTCCCGAAACTTCTCCTCATCTGATTTTGCCTCGTCAAATTGCCCTCAACCAGGCTTCTGATGACATTATCCACACAACAGTGCTGAAAGAAAAACTTAATCTGGTCACGCTGGCCGAGGCTGTCGAAAAACAACTGTTCTCTCCTGAAGAATTATTACATTTTTTCCGCGACGGAATTAAAGGAGCTTCTTTTTTAGAAAAAAACGGGCTGACCCTTCAGGATATTTCTTTGCAGGATATTGTTATCTACGAAGATCCCAAGGATCCGCGCCGCTTACAGGGCGCCTTGCTAGATCTAGAGGGGCTGGTACGAGACGGCTTCGCTTTAAAAAGCATTATTCACAAAGTCGGCTATGTACCTCCGGAATTCGATCGGGCTGTGTCACGCGCCGAGCGGTTTGTAAATTCTCCGTCCCAGATGGTGTACCAATTCGGTGTTTCCCTCAAAAAAATACTGAAATCAAATCTTTTTTTGTTCGAAAAACAACGATTTATCAAAAAAACACCGCTATCACGCAACCGTCTCGCCCGTCTCGACCAGCTAGAACAGCTCGTAGATGATATGTGTCGCCCGCCGGAAAGCACACAAAAACGTATCGATCTTGATACGACCCTAGACCGACTAGAAAAAATAATCGACGGCTGGGGCGATTATTAAAGATCTTTTAAATTTTTTACGCTTGAAAAGAAGCTGTGCTTGTGATAGGTTAGGGATCGTCTTTTGGTCGCGTAGCCAAGCAGTAAGGCAGTGGTCTGCAAAACCGCTATGCATGGGTGCAATTCCCATCGCGACCTCCATTTTTTAAAAAACAAGGAACATAGGCAAGGAACTAACCAACAACATATTGTTCCCTGCTCATTGTTCCTTGTTTTTTTATCTCACATATCCCAGCGGATTGACGCGTGCCCCGTTCACGATAAGTTCAAAGTGAAGATGGATGCCGGTATGTCCGCGCACATTTCCGGTATTACCCATAAGAGCAATGGTTTGCCCGGTTGCCACCTGATCACCCGCCGATACCAGCAACTTGGAATGATGGCCATAGAGCGTCCGCACACCGTTACCATGATTAATAATGATATAACAGCCGTAGCCCCCATTCCAGCCACACTGCGCCTTCTCGACAGTGCCCGCTTTGGCCGCATAGGTAGGGGTAGCAAAGGGACCGGCAATATCGAGCGCTTTATGCGTCCAGCCAAAATATTGCGTAATAGTGTGTGCACCAGACGGCCAAACAAAACCACCCGCTGTAGGCGCTTCGCGTGAAGCGGGCGGGCGCACCACCGTTCGGGCCGATTGATCGGTGCGGGCAATAGCCGCTACCGCTTTTTGTTCCGGCTTCACGCCGTTTGGAATCATGATGGTTTCACCCATTATCAAATCGGTTCCATCCTCGCTTAATTTATTAAACGCAATAATATCTTCCACCTTCGCTTCATACCGGGCAGCGATCTTCGGCAAAGAATCACCCTTCTTGATAGTGTGACGTACGCCGGTAGTAGGCGGAATTACCAACACTTGCCCTGGGCGCAGGTAGCTCGTAAGCGCTAAATTATTTTCCCACAAAATCGTAGCGACGCTGACATTAAATTGATACGCGATACTGCTCAGCGAGTCGCCCGATTCTACTTCATACTTCTCGGCCCGGCTGCGCACGGCTCCGGTAAGCGTGGCTCCCGGCGCCATCGAAGGTTTCGACAAGGCCATGCCGCCAGCCATCGCCCCATAAAATTCCTGATCAAAAAAAACTACCGTCCCGGCCGGATAATTTTCGGCATTAAGTGCCTGCTCCTTCCATCTCGGCACGGCTTCTGTGGTTCGACTGTCAGTTACCGGGTCGGCAGAAATTTCTTCCAGCTCCGCATCTTCTTCGCCCGTATCAGACAGCGCGTACGCCAAGGTCTTTTGCCCGGGCTGCAATAGATCACGCGGATGATACAGACGAGTCTCGGGGAAGGCAATAAATGCTAGCAATACAAAAATCCCCGCTTGCATCACGGTTCGAGAGGTGATTACTTCGCCAATATGACCAAACCCCAACTGCTTGAAGAAACTTTTGGCTTTATAGCGAATATAGAGCGCTGGTCGCCACAACAATAGTGTCACGAGACCAACGACGCCGGCTTGAACCCGGCCTCCCAACCACCAAAAAAAGCGCTTAACGTAGATTAGTAAGCGTAAAAATCGAAGTAAAAATCGGTATTTCATAGCTTGACTAGATGACTAGTTTAGCATAGAATAGCCCGCAAATCAATCAAATAGCCTCGCTATTTTTCTTTAATTCATTTAATTTTTAAACCGAAAATATGATGTTAATCATAGTCGGAGCAATTCTACCGGCCCTCGCGAGTATTGTGTACGCGCTTGGCCTCAGTTATTGGGTATTAAAGCAACCAGCAGGCGACGACCGCATGCAGGCCATTTCACGCGCCATCCAGGACGGCGCCCAGGCGTATTTAAAACGCCAATACAAAACTATCGGCTTGGTAGCTATCGTAATTTTCTTGTTAATCGGCTGGGGAGTGGATTGGATGACCGCCTTTGGATTCGCCGTAGGCTCCGCCCTCTCCTGTTTAGCCGGTTTTATCGGCATGACTATTTCGGTCAAAGCCAATGTGCGTACCGCCGAAGCTGCTAAAAAGGGTTTAACTCCTGCTTTGAATCTGGCTGTTCGTGGTGGGTCAATCACCGGTTTAATGGTGGCTGGCCTTGGTCTCTTGGGCGTATCGGTTTTTTATGTGGTAACGCGCGATTTAAGCGCACTTCTCGGCCTTGGCTTTGGTGGCAGCTTGGTCTCGGTCTTTGCCCGTATTGGTGGCGGCATCTTTACCAAAGCCGCTGATGTTGGTGCAGATTTGGTCGGTAAAATCGAAAAAGGCATCCCCGAAGATGATCCACGCAACCCGGCCGTAATTGCTGATAACGTAGGTGATAACGTGGGTGATTGTGCTGGTATGGCCGCTGATTTGTTCGAAACGTACGCTATTACGTCGATCGCCGCCTTGATTATCGGTCAACTCATGTTCCCTGGCAATTTAAATGTTCTTGCCTACCCACTCGTATTAGGCGGCGCTTCGCTGGTTTTGTCGGTAATAGCCACGTTCGCAATTCGCCTCGGTTCTTCTCAAAATATCATGAACGCCTTGTACAAGGGTTTGGCCGCAGCGGGCATTTTGTCGCTGATCGCTTTCTACCCGCTGACCATGTGGCTCATGAAAGATTTACCCGGCCTGTCAGTGACTGGCATTTATGCTACGACTGTTATCGGTCTCGCTCTTACTGTAATCATGGTACTTATTACCGACTACTACACCTCTACTAAATATCATCCAGTTAAACACATCGCCAAAGCGTCGACCACCGGCCACGGCACCAATATTATCGCCGGGTTAGCCGTCTCGATGAAATCTACTGCTTGGCCGGTATTGGCCATTATGGCTGCCATGCTTGGTTCCTACCACTTGGCCGGGCTCTACGGCGTCGCTATGGCTGCCGTCGGCATGTTATCTCTCACAGGAATTGTCGTTACAATTGATGCTTATGGCCCCATCACCGACAACGCGGGCGGTATCGCGGAAATGTCTGAACTGCCGGAAAATGTCCGCACCATCACAGACTCGCTCGATGCCGTAGGTAACACGACCAAAGCCGTTACCAAAGGCTATGCTATTGCGAGCGCCGGCTTGGCATCGCTCGTATTATTCGCTGATTTTACGCACAAACTACCTCCGTCTTACGAATTCCTGATCAACGATCCAAAAGTGCTGGTCGGCCTCTTTATCGGCGGCTTGTTACCCTATCTGTTTGGCTCACTTCTTATGGAATCGGTTGGTTCGGTAGCCGGCCTCGTAGTAGAAGAAGTCCGTCGCCAATTCAAAGAAATTGCCGGTATCATGGAAGGCTCCGCCAAACCTGATTACGGCAAAGCTGTAGACATTGTGACCAAAGGTGCTATCGGCCAAATGATTGTTCCGGCTCTTATCCCGGTCGTCGCTCCGATTCTAGTCGGTTACCTGCTTGGTGTTGAAGGTCTCGGTGGCCTTCTCGTCGGCACGATTATTACGGGTATTTTCCTTGCTATTTCAATGACTACTGGCGGCGCAGCCTGGGATAACACCAAGAAATTTATCGAAAAAGGCAACTACGGCGGCAAAGGTTCGTTTGCTCATCAAGCAGCTGTAACCGGCGACACCGTGGGTGATCCATACAAAGACACTGCTGGCCCGGCCATTAACCCGATGATTAAAGTAGCAAACTTAGTAGCACTTCTGATTGTTGGTTTGTTGATAAAATAAACCATCTTACATCTTCAAAAAAGCGACTTTACGTCGCTTTTTTGTTATTTAAATAAGCCTGGATTTTATCGGACTACATTTGACAATTCGGCCTTTTAGCCCTATACTTAGCCCTACTTTATCTTTTTTCTTTCAGAGAACTATGATGCAGCATGTCCTAAAAAATCTTGGTAAATCTACGGTAGAGATAACCATCACCGTCCCCCCGGCCGATTATCAAAAAAATCTAGAATCCGCCGCTGTCCGCCTGTCGGAACGCGCCGCGATCAAAGGCTTCCGCCCCGGCAAAGCTCCGTATGAAATCGTGAAACAACAACTCGGCAATGTAAAAATTCTCCAAGAAGCGATGCAATCGATTGTTGAACAAAATTTTTTCGCTGCCGTACAGGCCGAAAAACTAGAAACGCTTGGCGCTCCGGATATTTCTTTACAAAAATTTGCTCCGGATAACGATTTGATTTTCACCGCTAAAGTGGCTTTGTTGCCGACCGTTACCGTCGCTGATCTAAAGAAAATTAAAATCGAGAAAAAACCGGTTACCGTCGAGAAAAAACAGATCGACGACACCTTGGAAAATCTGCGCAAAATGCAGCCTAAAGAAATTCTCAAAACCGGCATTGCCACCACCTCGGACAAAGTTACTGTTAATCTAGAGATGTTCCTCGACAAAGTACCGGTCGATGGCGGCCAGGCCAAAAATCACCAAGTGTACCTGAGCGAACCACACTACATCCCAGGATTTGCCGAACAGTTAATTGGCCTCAAAAAAGATGATACCAAAGAATTTAAACTCAAATTCCCTAAAGAACACTACCAAAAACATCTGGCCGGCAAAGACATTGATTTCAAAATCAAAGTTAACGATGTCTACGAAGTGATCTACCCGGAGCTGAACGATGAATTCGCCAAAGCGCTCGGCCAAAAAAGCCTCGCCGATCTGACCAAAATCTTGTCTGATAATTTAACCAAAGAAGCCGAACGAAAAGAAGATCAGCGCCTAGAAGCCGCAATTTTGGAACAAATGATTGAACAAAGTTCGTTTGCCGAATTGCCCGAAGTCTTGGTCGATTCCGAAAAGCAAAAAATGTTTTACGAACTCAAACACAGCCTGGACGAACAAGGCATCTCTACCGAGCAATACCTGAAAGATCTGAAAAAAACCGAAGAACAGATTTTTGCCGACTTCGCCGACCAGGCCACCAAACGCGCCAAAGCCGCCCTGCTCTCGCGCACCATCGCTAAACAGCAACAATTAACCGTCAAACCCGAAGAGCTGAACGAAGAAATCAAACTTATCAAAGAAGCCTACCCAAACAACGAAACGGTGGAACAAAATTTGCAGCGCCCTGAAGTGCTCGATACCTTGCGAGGCACTATCCTGAACAAGAAAGTGATTCAATGGCTGAAAGAACAAATCCTTAAAGCCTAAGAATTCAGCAAAAAAAGCAAAGCATTCCCTGTTTTGCTTTTTTGTTCCAAACATCATTACAACACCACCAATTCTTTTATGCTTCTCCAAATACGCGTGTTACCCCGCTCTTCCAAAAATGAAGTGATCGGCACCATGCCCGATGGCACGCTTAAAGTAAAATTGACCGCTCCGCCGGTAGACGGTGCCGCCAACCAGGCGCTGATCGAGCTCCTTAGCGATTATTTTGACGTTGCCAAAAAACTAATTTCAATTAAACGCGGAACCAAGGGAAAAAATAAGGTTATTGAAATACTTCGGCCCAACACAACAAAATAATGTCTCCAAAAAATTACGGCAAGTCAACGCCTCCACGACTCCACGGGTTGCAGCGAATAATTCTCCAGATAGTTTTAAAAAGGCCTTTTGTTAGGCCTTTTTTTTTAATTATTTCGTAGCCATATTCACTGCACGTCGGATAAAATCGACAAACGCCCGGCGCAAAAAAACGACGTAACGGCCCATGATCAGGAGACAGAGTGTGTTGATACAGGCGAATCAGCCATAACACCGGCTGCCGGGGCACTACAGAAATCTGTAGCCACACTTCTTTAAATCTTAACTTAGCCATAAAAACCATTTATTTTTTTACGAGCTATATTCATCCTAATAAGCCGCTTCGTTTAAAAACACTTGTTAATTCTTCTTGTAATTCCCCGTATTCTTTCCCCAACGCTTTTTTATCTACGTTTACCAGTACATACCAGCCCGGTTGAATCTTATTGTCCTTCAACCATAATCGAATAATTTCGCTCAGTTGTCGGCGTAAACGATTACGTACTACAGCCCGTTTATCAATTTTAGTGCCTACGCTGACTGCAAGGCGTAGCTGCTGACAAAACATTGCTGGATCGACCCGTTTGGGGAAAAATTGTTCTATCGCCTTCAGACGCAACACACGGACACGCATCCAGGCCCCGGCTACGGTGCGGCCATGAGCTAGAAGCAAGTTAAAATCACGGACTTTAGTGAGACGATGATCTTTATGAAGCATATAAAACTTATTGATTGTGTAAGTCTACTTTATTTTTGATTAAAAAACCACATTTTCTAAACAATCCATAATTAAAAGGGGTATATCTTGACTTTTCCTCTCATTTCTGGTATTTTTATCTGTTGTTTTAAGCAGACCCCACTGAATTGCGACTGATATATTTTTATAAAATATCTCTATCGCACTTCGGTGCAAGTGCTAATCACAAATAAGCGGAGGCTTGTTTCGATGAACGACGACGATCGTACCCCCGGCCCCAACACCCTCCTCGTCCTCACCTTCGAACTCAGCAGCGACAACGGCAGACGGGAGCCGGCGAACACGGATACCGGACACTCCGGTCCGGCCCAATACGCCACGGACGCATACAGGGCAGGCTGGGTAACCACGTTCGGCAAGAAAGACTCTGACCTGCCCAACTAACCAGGTTTTTCAGGTCCCCCGCCCCACCCCCTGACCGTCCTCCAACCACCTCAAGAAGACAACTCCCCGTTAGTCCAACTCGTTTGGAACAACGGGGTGCTTCTTGAGGAAGCATACATAAAAATATCCCCCTTAGGGGGATATTTTTTATTTTTTGTATTTAAACTGTTATTTGCGCAAGGCTTTGCCTTTCTTTTCATCCGACACGGTCAGTTTTTTGCGTCCTTTGGCGCGGCGGCGAGACAACACCGTGCGGCCATTTTTAGTGGTCATGCGAGCACGAAAACCGTGTGATTTTACACGTTTGCGTTTTTTAGGCTGATACGTTCGTTTAGTCGACATATTTCAAAAAATTCATTTAAAAAATCATTGGTGCTAGTCTACGCTATCTATGATAAAAAGTCAATTCTTCGCCTTGTCCACAGGTTATCCACAAACCTTACTTTTCCGCATCATTCAGCCTGTTTTATTTACTTCACAGTGTGTTAAAATGGCTCCACTTTACCTCTATTATTGATTCGAACCCTTAACTCACCTGTTTTTCCTATCATTAGGAAGAATTTTTCCTCCGAGCCCCTACCTATGAATAATAACGAATTGTGGCAAGCCGTGCTCGCCGAGCTGGAATTAAGTATTTCTAAACCAAATTTCAATACCTGGTTTAAAAATACCGGCATCATCTCTATCCAGGATGGTGCGGTCGTAGTCTGTGTTCCGAACGCCTTTACCAAGGGTTGGCTAGAAAAAAAATACCACCAACTTCTCATTAAATCTCTCGAACGCATTACCGAAAAAGCCGTCAAACGCCTGGATTACAAAATTGAAAATATCAAAAACGTCTCCGAAACAATAACTCCTCCTCCGAGCAGCACCACGTCTTTCGCTCCCACCCTCTCTTACGCCCCCGAAACCAACAAAGCCAGCTCTCCACCCCCTACCACTGGCGGCGGCTTTACCCTTAACCCCAAATACAGCTTCGACTCCTTCGTGGTTGGTAGCGGCAGTGAGCTTGCCTATGCGGCAGCCCAAGCCGTGGTGGCTCGCCCGGGTGTGGCCTATAACCCACTATTCATCTATGGTGGCGTCGGCTTAGGCAAAACCCACTTGATCCAGGCTGTAGGTAATGAACTGATTAAAAAAAATCCGGCGACTAGCGTCATGTACGTCAGCGCAGAAAAATTCTCTAATGATTTTATCTCTTCAATCAAAGAAGGCGTGGCCAAAGATTTTCAAAATCGCTACCGCCATATCGACCTCCTATTAATTGACGATATCCAATTTATTGCTGGCAAAGACCGAACCCAGGAATCGTTCTTCCATACGTTCAACGAACTCCACCAACAAAACAAGCAGGTTATTATTACTTCTGATCGGCCTCCCAAAGCAATTCCTGCTCTCGAAGATCGCCTTAAATCACGTTTTGAATGGGGTATGATCGCTGACGTTTCCCCTCCTGATTTCGAAACCCGTGTCGCCATCTTAGAAAAAAAATGTACCGCCAAAGATTTTGTGTTGTCAGAAAAAATAATCCAG
>CAZPCV010000022.1:0-4881 GCA_964585245.1 uncultured Gammaproteobacteria bacterium | reverse complement strand
GGCCACTATGGTCCAAAGCAATATTCGTGAACTGGAGGGCGCTTTAAACAAAATTATTGTTTTTCATCAGCTCAAAAACACCGAACCAACTGTTGATTCTGTAAAATCACTGCTTTCGAGCGCAGCCGACGGCATCGGACGTCGTTCTCTCACCCCCACCCAATTAATCGAAGTGGTGGGTCAAGTGTTTGGAATTTCTACCCAGGATCTATTAGGCAAAAGTCGAGAGAAAAAAATATCCTTGCCGCGCCAACTGATTATGTTCTTGATGCGCTCCGAGCTTAAAATGTCCTACCCTTCGATTGGGGATGAGCTAGGTGGACGTGACCACACAACCGCCATGCATGCGTTTGAAAAAATTTCTAGCGAATTAAATTCTGATTTAAAACTAAAACAAACCCTAGACGGCCTAAGGCAGCGGCTCTATGTAAATAATGTTTAATTTTTGCCTGCGTGTGGACAAAAGAGTGAATTATTTTGTTAACAGTCTGTTAATAAACCCGACTTACCCACTCTTAGCTTAACGAGTAAAAAACCAACGGGTATAACCCGCCTGTTATCCCCTAGTTATCCCCGCGTCTTAATCCAAAAAAACCTTTTATTTTAGCCACAAAAAACACTTATCCCCGCTGTCCACCCCTTTATTATTATCATTATATCTTTATATATCCTATATATAATTAAAACGATATGAAATTCTCTTGTACCAAAGAAAATATTCTGTCTCCACTGTCTCTAGCGACTACGGTAGCCAGTAAAAATGTCACTTTACCGATCCTTAGTAACATCCTCATTACCGCCGATGCGCAAAAAGTAGAAATCGCTTGCACTAATCTGGATGTGGCAATTACTTCGGTGGTACGAGCTAAAGTAGAAGTACCTGGTAGTTTTACGGTACCAGCTAGAATGATTTTTGATTTTATCAACCTCTTAAGTGAAGAAAAAGTTGATCTAGAATTGATCGGTAACGAGTTGCAGGTATCAGCAGGTAAATCGGTTACCAAAATTAAAGGAACTCCAGCTGATGATTTTCCAGTTATCCCCAAATCAAGCGAAGGACGGGGATTTAACGTGGGTGCTCCAGAGTTAAAAATCGCCCTGTCTCAAGTAGCTTCGGCAACGGCCAAAAATGATATTCGCCCAGAGTTGGCCGGGATATTTTGGTCGCTAAAAGAAAAAACTCTAGTGATGGCAGCGACAGATAGTTATCGATTGGCTGAGCGCACAGTGGGGATGGTTGCCGCTCTTACTGAACCCCTTACCTTTATCCTACCCGGGCGCACCGTGACACATTTGGATCATATTTTAAGCTTGGCTCCAGAAATAAACGGGGAAAGTAGTATGCGTTTTTTGGTGACTGACAACCAACTCACCGCCCGCTTTAATTCTACCGAGCTCACCTCGCGTCTGGTGGGAGGTAATTATCCGGATTATCAACAGATTATCCCCAAAGAGTTTCAAACCTCAGCCGAGTTTAAAGTAGTAGATTTGGTCCGGACGGTGAAAGCTGGGGGGTTGTTTACCACGAGCGGAATAAATGCGGTAAAAATCGAGCTGAATCCGGGGGCCGGACTGCAAATTTCTTCTTCATCTACTCAAACCGGGGAGTATGCAAGCGAGGTGGTGGCAGAAGTAACTGGGGCGGCCAACACCACCCTATTAAGCCACCGCTATTTATTAGATGGCTTACAACAGATTTCATCAGAGCGCGCGATACTCCAAGTGGTAAACGGTGAGAGTCCGTGTGTGTTAAAACCGGTTGGCGACGAAGGGTATCTCTATATCATAATGCCAATCAGACAATAAACAAAAACAAAACCCCGGTTTCAAGTAGACCGGGGGTTTTAATTTACACAACTATTTAATAGTAAATGTCAGGTTTCTTTCTATTGTATTGCCGGACTTGTCAGAAGTGATAGCTTGTAATAAATGAGTGCCAGCTCCTGGGTTATGTTTCATAGTCAGGACTAATTTATTATTAAACAACTTGTCGAGATGGTCAAAAGTGTATATGAGTCGCTTAGCTTTATTCTCGGCAGTAAAGAAAATTTTTACATCTTTAATATCATCCCAGCGATACGGAGTCAGGAAAAATGTGTGCGGAAAATCTTCTCCTACCACTGCTACCGGCGAGCGATCACTCCAGAGAGTGATCGGGTTTTCGAGTGGTGAGGTAAGGTTAAACGAAGTTTCTGTAGAAGCGGTGTTGCCCAAGTCGTCCGCGGCTTGTACTTTGAGCCGATGTGAACCAGGCGGCAAGAATTGGGCAAAATAAGAAAGTTCAAAAGGTAACCCTGTGTTTGAACCCACCAATTCGTCATCAATGAAATAAGACACCTTAAAAATACCTCGTGGTGCTCCAGCCGAAACCTTAAAGAGTAGTTGGCGGGAATCAAATTGTTGGTTGTTTGTGGGACTAGTAATCGAGATGGTGGGGGTAAGGGAGTTGTTGGTTTGAGCAGAATCAGATTCGGAGGGTGGTTCGGAAAAAGAAATTATTTTCCCTTTTTTAGATTGTTGTTCAGCCCAGTTTTGAAGGGCATTTTCCCAGTTTTGGTATTGTGGGTCGTCGGCCGGAAACGCCGGGGGCGGGCCTTGGGGATTGTCTTTGTCTACATAGAACAAAATATCGTGCGGTGGTAAAAATGTTTTTTCTACTACTAACTCACTAGGAGTCGATGATGAAGCAATGTTACCGGTAACAGAATTAACTGCTAGCTTGATACCCCCAACCGCACCTCGCAAGACAGCCTTCTCGCTAGTATTAGGTGGAGGAAGCGGAAAATTTTCGGGAGGGGTGTTTTTAAGAGCTGTTTTCATGAATTCATTCCAGATACCTCCGGCCAACTGATTACTTTTGCCCTTCATGGGGGTGTTGTGGTTTGGAGTATTGCCGACCCAGACTCCCGCGGCGAGCGAGGGGGTGTACCCCATTGTCCAGACATCATATGAATTATTGGTGGTACCGGTTTTAGCAGCAACAGGCCGATCCGGCAACGTCAGATTATTAACCCGGCCAAACACATATTCACGAGCCGGGTTATCTGCCAACACATTAGTGATAGTAGCTGCTACATCCGGTAAAATCGCCGCCTTTCCAGGAGTTTCTTTCCACTCAATCAACGTTTGTCCTTGGGGGTTGGTAACTTTTAACAAACTAACCGGAGTATGATAAATCCCATTGTTGGCAAGAGTGGCGTAGGCGTTAGTATGTTCAAGCAGGTTCACACCGCCGCCGCCCAACACCAAACTAAGCCCGTAATCACCAGTAAATGTGGTATACCCAAAGCGTTTGGCGAATTCAATTGCGTATTGATACCCTACCAGATAGAGTGTTTTAACCGCTGGAATGTTTAATGAGCCCTGCAACGCCTGGCGCATAGTGACTAGCCCATATTCCTGGCCGTTATAATTTTTTGGAGTGTATTTGTTGGTGCCGTCACGCAAATCAAAATCAGTTACGACATCATAAAGCACTGTTTCCGGGGTATACCCTTTTTCAAAAGCGGCTGCGTAGACAAATGGTTTAAATGATGACCCGGGCTGCAGGATGTTGCTTTGTACTGCGATATTAAATTGTCCATCGATTGTTTCGTCAAAAAAGTCACGGGATCCCACCAGCGCCAGAATTTGGCCCGTCTTAGGGTCGATCGCCACCAGCGAAGCGTTGTTAGCATTTGCTTCTTTGGCGAATTGATCTCCGTATTTTTTAACAATCTCTTGGGCGGCCATCTGTTTGTCGTAATCAAGAGTGGTGATTACTTTTAAACCAGACGTATCCACGGTTTGCTCACCAAATTGGTCGGCTAATAATTGCTTAACATACAAGACAAAATGAGGGGCAGTTTTAATACCGGCATTACGGAAGAGAGTGAGCTCTGTTTTTTGAGCGGCAGTTTTTTCTTCTTGGGTTATATATCCCTGATCAGCCATAAGCGCGAGCACTAGATCACGCCGCTGGCGTAGAGCGGGGAGGTTGTTAAGGAACGCCCCAGGCCGTTGGGGAAGTGCAGCCAGTGTTGCGGCTTCGGGTAGAGAAATATCTTTGGCGCTTTTGTGGAAATAACTCTGGGCTGCTGATTCAATGCCATAATTGGTAGAACCATACCCAATCTCGTTGAAATACAACTTTAAAATATCATCTTTGCTATATTTTTTTTCGATTTGCCTCGCGAGTAAAGCCTCTTTAATCTTACGAAATAACCCAGCGAAGCCACGGCGTTCATCCCCAACAATGGTTTTTTTGATTAATTGCTGGGTGATGGTAGAGGCACCGCCAGAGCCGGATTTTAAGCCGAGCAGATTACTAACCCCAGCCCGAAAAATACTAATTAGGCGCACTCCTTTGTGTTGATAAAAATATTTGTCTTCGACAGCTATCGTGGCTTTAATTGCCAAAGGGTTGATGTCGCTAAGTGGTACAATTGTACGTTTTTCATTTTGGTAGATTTCGTATAATAGATGGGTGCCGGTGCGGTCGTAAATTTTGGTGCTTTCGGCTACTTGCCGATCGGACAGACGGTTGGGGTCGGGTAAATTTTTACTTATCCAGGCAAAGGTTCCGATACCAATCAGGCTTGCCCCGACTACGACCGCAACACCAACCTTTAGCATCCAGGGACGCCAAAACGAGCGGGGTTTATCCGGACGACGAGGATTAGGGGAAGGAATATAGCTTCCGTACGAGCGGTGCCGGGGTCGCAGGTGGCGAATAGGCATAAGAAGATAACTTTTTATAGTTCTAAGTATACCAGGAATCAGGAAGGGGCGTACAGAGTTGTAGGAAAAATTTTTTGAAAGATAAAAAGTGCCCTGTCTATAAAAATTTTGAGCTAATTAAAGTTTCGAGTTGGTAAATTGGTCTGTTCTCTTGTAACATTA
>CAZPCV010000021.1:2528-24280 GCA_964585245.1 uncultured Gammaproteobacteria bacterium | reverse complement strand
TAATGTTACAAGAGAACAGACCAATTTACCAACTCGAAACTTTAATTAGCTCATAAAAGAAAAAATCACCGGCTTTAGGGCTGGTGATTTTTTAAACCTAAATTTAGGTTTATTTTAGTTGTGTCGCTGGTCATTTGTTTAAACTGTTCGCAAAATCTTTTCCATCTTTTTGCCTTTCGCCAATTCGTCCACCAATTTGTCTAAATATCGCACTTGTTGTGTTAATGGATTTTTTATTTCTTCTATCCGATAACCACAGATAACCCCAGTTATTAGGCGGGCATTGGTATTTAATGTGGCTTTCTTAAAGAATTCGGCAAAAGTTACTTGCTCTTCAATCAGCTCTTGTTGCCTTTTTTCATCAAAGCCAGTTAACCACTCTATCACTTGATGTAATTCTTTTTTCGTTCTGCCTTTCTTCTCCACTTTTGCCAAATAGAGAGGGTATACCGTGGCGAATGTCATTCGTGCGAAACGCTCATCGTGGCTGTTGGTGTTATTCATATTTACAGGTCAAGGTAAATCAACTTATTTCAACCGTTCTAATCGCCCTTTTCTTTTTACGATGTTTTTGTAATCCCACTGAATGTCGATTGATTTTTTTAGCCACCGTTTCAGATCTTGGGTATTGATTTCTTCAACTGCTGTATACAGAATCGATGCATCTTTAAATTTACCGCCTCTTATTTTTAAACCGTCTTCGGCAAAATCCGCACCACTCCAAAACATTAAACGCCAACCAGCCTTTTGTTTGCTATAACCAACAATCGGGTTGCCGTCCAAAAACCAAACCGGGTGGGCGTGCCAAATCTTGCTTTCTGCTTGGGTTAATTCGCTGTCAATTGTCTTGGCGAGCAAATTACAAATTTCTTGGTCGTTCGAAGTTTGTTTGTTGTTGTATGTTTTAATTTCATCGTGCATAAATATAAAATTATAAGTTGCCTTGTCGCTACTATAAACTAGCCGTTAACGTTCGCGTATATCCTATGTTTTACTGAGCCAAGCGAAATAAAATGTTTGTGAAGGTTCGCCGGCGGCGAACCACAACCAGATATGCCGTGTTAACTGATGTATTACTTTCTTTTTCCGACAGCAGTCGGAATTATTTTAAAAAATTTTTGGACTTCTTTTTCTTTGTTCTATTTGGAGTTCTTTGTGATTTTTCAGGAACACCCGGCCCCGGAGATACTATTCTTGTTAATTTTACATTTTTTAATTTCCCCGCTAATTTTGCCACAGGTATGCCAGTTCTCTTTCTTTCTTCTATCATATCAACGATATCATCAACAGAAATAGTATGCCCCTCTTCGGCCTCAATAAAAATATCCGTTTTGAATAGCGCATCATTTTCGGAATCTGCATGTGTCATATTATCAATAAGCTGCTCTGGTTTGACAGTATCTAGTACAGTTTGAATGCCTGCAGCCCTACCTTCACTCGCGCGCAGTTTATCGAATTTTCCCTGAGCCATGGCAAAGCAAAAATCATCATAATCGATAAATGGCAAATGAAAACCATTGTAGTTTATCACCACGTAACCATCTCTCTTCATTTGAAAATGGTAATGAGGATTTTTGCCTTCGTGGGTTCCTTGATGTCCTTGTTTATCCCCCTCAGAACAAATGAAAGACCATTCCAAGTTTTTATATCTAATTGTAATGTCAATAATATTTGTTGATTTTCCTTCTTCAACTAAATCATTGATATTTACAAATGGTTTATCAGAATTTGCCACCCAACGTAGATAAGCGACTGTTTGATGAAAACCCTCTTTTGCAAATAGTAGTGGAAAATGAACTTTCTTTAAATTCTTTGCCTCCCACAGTAACCAATGAAAACAAGGCTCTTTTTCATTAAAGTAAGTTACATCACGAGAACAAGAAGAGCATTTTCCTTCGCTAAGTGAACTCTTTAATTTTTCAAAATCTAATTGCGCTTTTTTATTATGTTCATCGGCGCGCGCCTGCAATTCCTCAATCGGGTAGGATGCAAGCATTTTGTTCATTCTTTTTATTTTTTCCTCCAAATCCATAAAAGAAATTTGATAATTGTTTAAAACAATTTGGCGATAGTGCAAAAAAAAGAAAACGAATATTTCATACAATTCGTTATTAAGGAAATCTGTACTTACAACACTCAATTTTTCGCATATTTTAAATACGGTAACAATCCCTTCTGTCGCTAAAAGTATAACACACCCTGCTTAGTATACAATTGCCACGTCAAACCCCGAAACACTATCATACTGAAACCAAAAATATCGACAAAACTAGATATTGTGTTAAAACTGTGCATAACATGCGTACATGTAGTATATTTGATGTGGTATACTGGTATCCTAATTAATGTAGCCCAAGATTAATATGTTTTCTACCGCCCTTATTTCATTCCGTGAGTTTTTGGAAGCATTCCTTATTATCGGCATGTTTTTGGGTGTAGCCAAAAAATTAAAACTTCCCAAAACCAAAGAGATTTTGTTGGCGGCTGGCGCCGGCATCATATTTTCTCTCGTGTTGCCCGTCATTGTCTATCTGTCGGGGGAGCGGGTGCGGGGCGCTTTTACCGAAGATCAGGTCGACATCATTCAGGGGTATTTGATGGTTTTTTCCTCTTTCTTTATTGCCTACGTGATTTTATCATTGCACAAATTATTCAAAGCCCAGCACGAGCAATCACTCCGGTCGGTGAAAGAAAAAAGTACGGGCATTGGGTTTGACTTCAGTCTGTTTTTGACTGTTTTTATTTTTATTATCAGGGAAGGGTTTGAAGTCGCTCTATTTACCTCTACCATTTCGCTGCTCAGCACTTTTGTTGAAAATCTCTGGGGGCTGTTGTTGGGTTTTGCCTTGTCATTCGTAGCCGGTGCTCTGGTGTATACTGCTTATATTCGGCTACCCCTTCGCAATATTTTTCGCTATACTGAATATCTCATCATGATTCTAGGTGCGGCCATGCTTAAGAACGGGTTAAGCAAATTATTTGAACATGGCCTAGGCATACATTTAGGTGATTTTGGGGCGTTGCCGCTTACTTTTTTACCTTCCTCCGAGGGTAGCTTTATTGGGCACGCCTTTAAAAATATACTTGGTCTTGAAAGCGAGTTAAGTATTTTAAAAATCGCTATCATGGCCGCTTATTTAGCCTTGGTTTACTGGTTTACCACTACTTCTCATTCCTCGACCGTGAAAGCCGAATAAACCCGACCCTGCGGCAGAGCCGCAGGGTATCTGGGCGGGTTTTTTATGAGTAGAGTCGGCTCCGCCGACAAATATTTTATAGCCCTACATCCCTGCAGCAGAGCTGCAGGGTATTACGGGCTCCATAATAAAGGTATCTATCAAAAATGACGCAGTCGCCCCCATCAAAAAAAATGAGTAAATTAAGGCTGGCAAGCCTGTCTGTATTAATCATTTTTTTAATCTTGTATCCCCAACAAATATCCGTCCCGCCACCGCAGTTGTCTGCCCTGATGCAGCCGCAAGTTTTTTTCCTCGCTCACCAGGACGATGAATTATTTATGGCTGGGGCCATTCGTAGAGCAGTGAATAACGCGCAATCTCTAGCTGTGGTAATGGTAACCGATGGTGGCTCATCGGCAGTGCGGCGTTCACTTGGTTTGAGTAGGCAGAAATTTAGCGCGGCACGCAATCGGGAATTTTTTAGTTCGATGCTGGCTTTAGGAGTGTCGACATCGTCTATATATTTCGCAAATCCAGGCGGTATCGAAGGGTCAAATAATCCATTATATAAAGATGATCGACTGACTATTGCTCAAGCAACGGAAGTAATTGAGCTCTACTATCGGCAATTTGGTTCTGGTCATTATTATACTCTCGCTGGAGCTTTGGGGCGTCTTAATGCCGAGCACGGAGATCATCGAGCCTTGCGGCTGGCTTTGCAACAATTCAAACCAGTGAGCAACAAGTATTTTTTTTCGGAGAATACAAATTTTGGCCGTCCGCAATTTTTGACGGCAGAAGAAAAAACTGCCAAACAGGCAGCGTTAAGAGAATATTTTGTCTGGTCACCACGCACCGGGCGCTATGCCATCGGCGCCCATTCGGTACCAAAATTATTTGAGCGGTGGAGTGCTCTTGATGTTGAGTATGTGCTCGGATCTGATTTTAACGATTAAAATTTCCTGCCGTAATTTTTTTATACCCGAGTACTGCAAAAAAAATGGCGAGAGCAAGGAGCACGATCGTGCCGCCTGGCGCGACATCACCATAGAACGAAATAATAAGCCCGCCCATAACCGATAATACAGAAAATACTTCAGCATACAGAAGCGTAGCGCGAAAATTTTTTTTCAGTTGTAGTGCCGTCACGACTGGAATTACCAGTAAGGCCGAAATCAGAAGTACGCCTACGATAGGAATAGCAAGTGCTACCGTCACCGCCGTCAAAATGATAAAAATGGTGTTGAGCTTGTCTACTGGCATTCCGTTCACGCGCGCCGTTTCTTCGTCAAAAGAAATCGCAACCAGTTCTTTAAAAAATACCCCAACGAGTAACAAGACCATGACGCCAAGGACGCTGATAGTATATAAATCTCCCGTTGTCACCGTGAGCAGGCTGCCAAATAAAAAACTTAGGATATTGCTATTGAAGCCTTTGGCCAGGCTGACTAATACTACGAACAAGGCCAAGCCACCAGACAAGAAAAGCGCCAGCGCTGTTTCGCCGCTGGTTTTTTTACTAATGCGTAAACGCTCCATGGCCAGGGCCGAAATGATACCCGCTCCCATTGCCGTCAGTAGCGGCGGCACCTTTAAAAGAATTCCGGCAGCTACACCCGCCAGCGAAACATGGGCGAGCGTATCGGCAATGAGTGCGTAGCGGCGCAATACCAAAAAAATACCGATCAGTGGAGCAATAATCGCCAAGAGGAGCCCGGCTACGAGACCGTGCCAGAGGAAGGTGTAGTGAAAGAAAGCCATATGATCGTTGAACGATAGCAGTAAGCGATAAGCAGTAAAGTACTAAGCAGTGATGTTAAGTGACCTGTCTCTCGTGCTTAGGGCTTTAGAACTTAGTACGTACTGCTTGGTTAGTGTCCGTGTAAAATAAGTTTCGTGTCTTTGCCGTATAATTTTTGCAAATAATCCGGGGCAAAAAAGTTTTTCGGTACGCCGTGATAGACCAGCTCTTGGTTGATACACGCCAGTTCCGTCGCTTCATTCGCGATCACGTCGATATCATGTGAAACAAGCACCAACGTTACTTGCAATTCCTGGTTTAATTTTTTAAGCAACGCATAAAATTGTTCCTGATTTTTCATATCGACCCCAACCGTCGGCTCATCCAAGAAAATAATTTCTGGATTACTTACCAAAGCGCGCGCGATCAAAACTCGCTGTTGCTGCCCGCCCGATAAATCCCCGATAAGTGTATCAGCGTATGGCAGCATACCCACTTTTTCGAGCGCCGCCTCTACGGCCACGCGATCGGCTCGCGCCAATGGGTGGCCAACACCCACGGCGGCTACTCGCCCAAACTCCACTACTTCCCGTACGCTGGCCGGGAACTGATGATCGAGCTGGGTCGCTTTCTGCGGCACGTAACCGATTTTGGACCAGTCTTTAAATTTGTTCAGTGGTACGCCAAACAGCCGCACCTCGCCGCTCTGCGGCTTCAGGAGTCCAAGCATGATTTTGAGTAATGTCGTTTTACCGCCACCATTGGGCCCGATCAAGCCCAAATAATCCCCCGGGTGAATGTTAAGGGAAATATTTTTCAACGCCAACTGATTCGGGGTATAGCCGAAACTGACGGTATCGACGATGATGCTGTTTTTAGTGCTGTCGTGTGTCATGCCAGTAGTATACGCAACTTAGTTGCGTATGTCAATTAAATTTTTTCAACATGCGGAGTTGCAGTCTATGTTTACTATAGTATAATACATAAAATTTTTTTTCTAGCAAAAATTTAGTATTTATATGAGATCACCCGAAGGGAAAAACCCCCCAGTGCCAACTAGAGAATCTCCAGATGGTAAAAAATCAGGCTTGGAAAGCACCAGAACTCCTTCTAAAAAAAGAGTTTTTAAGGAGCTTCCTGATATACGTATTGATCTAACTCCAGTTAGTCCGCCACCTAGCTCTGCAGAGGACGTCTTCGCAAAATCGGATGATCAAAGAGCGGATGAACTAGGTATTTGGACAGGCCCCGATGATTCAGCTGTTAGCGGCCAAGATCAGGCCAAACAATTAGCAGAAGGCGAGGGGCAAGCCCGGCAAAGAGTGGTTAGTAGTCTTCGTGATCGAGTGAATATAGATGATAAAGGAGGAAAGATGCGAGCTCTTCCGAATTTAAACAAAGCTGAAATATTGGCTTTGAGTGAGCATGTACAAAAAGTGAAAGCTTCAAAAAAACCAGAAACTCCGCCGCCAGCTGCCCCGCCACCAAAAGATCAAGGAGTTTTGGGTAAAATTAGAAAATTATTTGGAGGCTAAATTAAAAATTCCCTAGTTATAGTAACTAGGGAATTTTTAAGATTTATTTTTTCCGTTTCCGTACTAAATACTTAGCCACGATATCAAACTCAATATTTACCGCATCATCTACCTTTTGACCACTAAAATTTGTGTGTATAAGGGTGTAGTCGACCAACGAGACCGTGGCAAAATTCTTTTGAATTTTGGCTACCGTTAGCCCTACGCCATCAATCGTAATCGAGCCTTTGGGTGCCACCCAGCGCCGATATTCACGAGGGAATTCAATGGTAAAGAGCTTCGATTGGCCAATAGTTTTGATTTTGACGATTTTGCCAACAGCATCCACATGCCCCAGTACCAAATGCCCATCCAGCGGAGTTTGCAAGGTAATAGGGCGTTCCAGATTAACTATCTCCGGCACATGCTGGCCAAAGGCCGTAGTTTTTAGAGTTTCGGGCATTAATTCTGTAGTATAGTCATTTTTACCGACTGTTTTTACGGTCAGGCAAACGCCGTTCGTAGCAATCGAATCTCCTGGTTTTAATTTCCAGTTTTTTGGCTTTTGCAGAGTCAAAAAAAGCGACCCGTCTGCCAGGTGGGATTTTTTGATCTCGGCTAGGGCGCTAATAATGCCGGAAAACATAGGTTTGACTAGAGAGTATAGAGGGCTCCACTCGAGTGGAGCGAAGTGAAGGGTTTTTTCAAGCCTCTTTCGGCCCGAATTATGCTGTCCAACATACTCCTCTTTAGGGCTTAGAGTCAAGCTATTGACAAGGGTGAGATTTTCGAGTATTCTGTCGCCTAGAACGTAGCGAAAATCGTGGCTGATGGAACTAACGTCAGTCTTTTTATTTATAGAAAAGGAGCAAAGAACAAGGAATATGGAACAAAGTATCATCGCTTTGTTCCTTGCTCCATGTTCCTTGTTCCTTACTTTAATCTAACTATGCCTACAGTCAACCAAATGATCAGAAAAGGCCGGGTCAAAAAGGTTCGCAAAACCAAAGTACCTGCCTTACAATTTACCGTGGACAATTTGCATCGTACCACCACCTATTTCCGCAAAGGCACCAGCTTCAAACGCGGTGTTTGCACCAAGGTGTATACCACCACTCCAAAAAAACCAAACTCAGCGTTGCGTAAAGTCGCCAAAATCCGCCTCAGTAACGGCGTTGAAGTAATCGCCTATATCCCGGGCGAAGGTCACAATTTGCAGGAGCACTCCATCGTATTGATCCGCGGTGGCCGTGTTAAAGATTTGCCTGGTGTCCGCTACCACATCGTACGCGGTGTCTATGATACCCAAGGGGTCGCTAATCGTCGTCGCGGCCGCAGTTTGTATGGCAACAAACGTCCGAAAGCTGCGAAGAAATAATTCCTACTTCCTAATTCCTAAAATGTATGCGTGGAGCTCCCGCTAAAAAAAGAATGATTAAGCCAGATCCTCAGTATGGCAGTGCGGTCTTGGCTAAATTTATCAACCATTTGATGGTTAAGGGCAAAAAAACGATTGCCCAGGGTATCATGTACCAGGCGCTTGATAAAATTGCCGAAGTGTCCAAAAAAGACCCTATGAAAGTGTTTGAGGAAGCCATCAAAAATGTGCAACCTCAAGTTGAAGTACGCTCTCGCCGCGTCGGTGGCGCCAACTATCAAGTACCGCTGCCAGTTCGTTCCGAACGCCAGCATGCGTTGTCCTGCCGCTGGATTATTGGGGCTGCGCGCGCCAAAAAAGGCCAGCCTATGCACCAGAAATTAGCCACTGTTATTCTCGATGCTCAGCAGGGCCTGGGTGACGCTATCCGCAAACGCGATGATATGCACCGCATGGCCGAAGCCAACAAAGCCTTCGCTCATTTTGCTCGTTTTGCTCGATAAGTGCTATTTGGTATTCGCTAGTTTGTAGGTTTGAATTAATTATTCTGTAAACTTACAACAAATTCTTCTAACTTCTACTCACTTATAATTTTATGCCTCGAGAATATTCACTCGAAAAAACGCGTAATATCGGTATCATGGCCCATATCGACGCCGGTAAAACCACTACTACCGAACGTGTTTTGTTTTATACCGGTAAAAAACACAAGATCGGTGAAGTGCACGAAGGTGAAGCCACTATGGACTGGATGGAACAGGAAAAAGAACGTGGTATCACGATTACCAGTGCTGCTACTACCTGTTTCTGGAAAGGTCATCGCATCAACATTATCGACACTCCAGGTCACGTAGACTTTACGGTAGAAGTAGAGCGCAGTTTGCGCGTGCTTGATGGTGCAGTCGCTGTCTTCGATGGTTCGCAAGGTGTTGAACCTCAATCCGAAACGGTCTGGCATCAGGCTGACAAATATAACGTACCGCGTATTGCCTTTATCAATAAAATGGATAAATTGGGCGCTGATTTTTATATGAGCTTGGCGTCCATCAAAGAGCGCCTGTCGAAAGAGGCGTACCCAATTCAATTGCCGATTGGTCAGGAAAGCACCTTCTCTGGTTTGATTGATTTGATTGAAGAAAAAGCTTATAAATTTGAAGGTGACAAAGGCCAGAACATTATCGAAATTCCGATGCCGGAAGACATGAAAGAAGAAGTTAAAAAATATCGTGCTGCTTTGGTAGAAAAAATGGCCGAAGCGAATGACACACTGATGGGCAAAGTGCTAGAAGGCACGGCCTTGACGGTGCAAGAAATCAAAGATGCTATTCGTACGCTTGTGCTCAAGGGTCAGATGTATCCGGTATTGTGTGGTTCGGCTCTTGGCAACATTGGTGTGCAATTCATGCTTGACGGTGTTGTTAATTACTTGCCAGCCCCGACTGATGTGTCGGGTATCAAGGGTACTAACCCTGATACCGAGGCCGAAGAGGTTCGCAAACCTAGCGACAGCGAACCGTTCTCGGCGCTTGCATTCAAAATTGCCACCGATCCCTTTGTTGGTAAGCTTATTTTCTTCCGTGTCTATTCGGGCGTCGTCACTGCTGGTAGCTATGTCTATAACTCCAGTAAAGGTGAAAAAGAACGTCTGGGCCGCATTGTACGTATGCATGCCAATAGCCGTGAAGATGTTACGGAAGTCTACGCCGGTGAAATTGCTGCGGCGATCGGTCTTAAAAATGTTTCAACCGGTGATACGCTCTGTGACGAAGACAAAATTATCGTGCTGGAGCGCCCGACGTTTGCTGAGCCTGTTATCTCGATGGCCATCGAGCCCAAAACCAAAGCCGACCAAGAACGCATCGGTATGGCTATGCAAAAATTGGCCGAAGAAGATCCGACTTTCAAAATCAGAACAGACGAAGAAACGCTCCAGACCATTATTTCTGGTATGGGTGAATTGCATCTCGACATTATTGTGGATCGCATGAAGCGTGAATTCAAAGTAGAAGCCAATGTCGGTGCGCCGCAAGTAGCCTACAAAGAAACCATTCGCGCCTCCGCCGAAGGTGAAGGTAAATATATCAAGCAATCCGGTGGACGTGGTCAATACGGTCATTGCTGGTTGCGCGTAGAGCCAAACGAAGAAGGTAAAGGCTTTGAATTTATTGATGAAGTCAAAGGTGGTGTGGTGCCGCGCGAATTCTTACCTGCGATTGAAAAGGGTGTAAAAGAAGGCATCACCCGTGGTATTCAGGCTGGATACCCGGTGGTAGACGTGAAGGTAACGTGTTACGATGGTAGTTACCACGATGTCGACTCATCCGAAGTCGCCTTCAAAATGGCGGGCTCTATGGCCTTCCAAACCGCGTGTCGCAAAGCTAATCCGGTTATCATGGAACCGATTATGAAAGTAGAAGTTGTCACTCCAGAAAATTATATGGGTGATGTTATCGGCGACCTGAATGCCAAACGCGGCCAGATTCAGGAAATGACCGATCGCGGCCAGATGAAAGTAGTACGCGCGATGGTGCCGCTCGCTAGTATGTTTGGCTATGCCACTTCTTTGCGCAGTATGACGCAGGGTCGCGCCAGCTACGCTATGGAATTCGATCATTATTCCGATGTGCCAAATAATGTCGCACAAACGATTATTGCGGGTAAATCCAAATAATTTGCTGTGAGGCGAAGCGTCAAATCATAAACAATAATCCGTAATTAATAGTAAAGTGTTTCTCGAAATCCTCCATTCATTATAATGGGGGATTTTTTATACTATTCTTTTTTTAGAAAAACTGTATGATAAATAGGTAGCTAATTTCTATGAAAAAATGGATTGAAGGATTCGCAGTTGCGGCCTCTCTAGGAGTGTCCGAGGCTGCCTTAGCCAAAAAACATGAATTAAAACCCTTGGTTGTCGCCATATCCGGGCAAACTCAACCGAAAGAACCGACCGGTTCCAAAGAAAAAAATCTGGCTGATAAGATATTAAATATTCCACAAAATGATAGTCCAAGCCAAAAAGAAGTAGAGCCGCCACCAGCTTCTTTAACGACTGAAACATCATTAATTCCGCTTACCGAACCACCCCCAAACGGAGAAGCTGGAAATTGGCTTGCGCTTGATCCTGACTGTGAACCACGGCCAGAGTTAATAGCGCTTGAAAAAAATATTCAAACGGTAGAGGAATTTATACGAAATGGGGAAGATGAGATAGAAAGAATTAAACACACATTGATAGAGATGAGAAGTTTGACCGAACCAGAGTCTCTGCGTCTTGAGACACAGCAGTATCGTCAACTCCTTAAAAAATTAAACCATGAGCTTGTGCGGGCACGTCATCGATTAACTAAACTAAAAAAGGCATTGCGGCACGACATGCAGATACTCAAAAAATAAACGGTTGTGATTGGTCTTGTCGAGCAAAGATTCTTCATTTATGCTAGACTTAATTAGTATATAATAGTATTCATCGATATCCTGTTTAATATCTATGGAACGCCTACCCCGTACTCCTTCCGAAGCCCCGCCAATGGCACGCTTAGACAAGGACTCAGAGACAGCAGAAAGCAAAATACGGCTCGAAATAGAAACCAAGATATTGCCGCCGGAAGACCACCGCTTGGATTATTTTGTAACGCCAGAATTCTTTGGCACGGTCAATGGTTTGTTAGCGCAAGCTGGTCACACCGTTGCGGAAGGTGGTTGGCAGGAATTAAATGATATACGTTTAAAACGTACCGAGGCTAGTGCGGTCATAGTCTGGCCTCAAGTTCAGCCCGCTTCTGGTCTCACACCCACTGTCTTTGAAGGTGCTTTATCCGTTGAGCAGGCCGTTGAGAATGCGGCAAATGCCGGGAAACGATTGCACGCTAGAGAACTATGCAGCCTTCCTTTGTCGCAACTTGTACCAGACGAAGCTAATGCTAAGCGTTTAGTTGTGGCGTTACGCTATTTGGGTTTTTCGGTGGAAGAAATCAATGATCGGTTGGTAGTGAATGGGTATGAGGATCAAGATCGAAGTGTTCGTTTTCGTACGGTTAGTAGCGGAACTATGGATACTCCGGCAGTTAAATTTAATGTTAAAGGAAAAATGAAATCCAAGGGCGAGCGCGGCAAAGTCATGAATCGGCCCGAGACGCCTGATGTGGAGTTAAAAGACACCGATTTATTAACGGAGCTGTTGGAGCAGGTTGGCTACACTACGCCGAAGGAAAGCCAAAAATTACGCCGCTCGTGGATCTTGCCCGCCCAGGAATATATGGGTGCAGATGGCAGAATGAGGCGGTTAAAAAAACCAGTTAGTATAGAAATTAATTGGCCACCTGGTGATTTGCCGCCATGGATTGAATTAGAATCAACTGAAAAAAATGACGAAGTCGTGGCGAAAAATGATATTAAAAATGCAGCGAAATTGTTAGGTTTTTCTAAAGACGATTTGAAGCCAATCGGTACTTCGGAATTACTTAGAGTAATAGCGGAACAAAGAGACGTAACACTAGAATCGGTGCAGGAGACGGCCCGCCGTTTTACACCCCAAGACAGAGAAAAGATGGCGGCCAGAATTGCCGATTTACAAAAATTAGAAAAAGACTTACAATCTGCTTTTGAGACTCCATAATATTTTTGTATGAAAAACTCCCAACTGAACCGAGTCATTGAACTGGTAAAAAAAACCAACGATCGCTTGGTAATTATGGATCAGACAAGCGACGATGTGTTGGTGCTGTTGCCGTTGTCTGAATATGAAAAAATGATTCCTAATCTTAAAAAACAATCCGAATTGCCCGGTGCGCAAGAATTAAGAGAAAGTGAGGGTGTGTCTGAGTCTCTTCCTGAAGGGATCGGCGATTCCGACTCCATTTTTTCTCTTGATGACGACTTCGACTCCCTTGAAATAGAAACCGCGCCCGCTTTGGAGGATGATTTTTTTTCCGACGAAAATAATGTTGTTGACCATTTGTCTCGCGACATCAAAAATGAAGAAAAACAACTTAAAACGCCAGTTTTTAAAGATAAAGTAGCTGAAAATATAAACATTTCCAGAGGAGAAACCGAAAATTTAAATGATCTTCCCAGTGAAGAAGTGGACCCTCCCTTTTATCTTGAACCGGTTGAATAAAATTAGTATCCACGTTGCCGTCCAATAAATCACAGGTTGTCCACACGTTTGCCTCTTGCCTTTTTTGTTGGTATTTGCTATAGTGGCGCCAATCTAACATATATCTAATAACTAACCTGAAAAATAGGTTAGTTGTTAATTCGTAATAATAATTTTTCCATAAACTTCGCGGTTGGATAAAAAACTAAGGCGACCACTCGCCACAGTGCCGCGTAACGAGTAACAATAATATGGCAGATTTTGTTCGAAGCAAAGTCCACGTCAACATTGGTACCATTGGCCACGTTGACCATGGTAAGACCACCACCACCGCGGCTATCTTGAAAGTGCTTGCGACCCACGGTCAGAGCGCTCAAAACAAAGGCGTGGATGATTTGGATAAAGCTCCAGAATCCAAAGCTCGTGGTATTACTATTTCTACCGCACACGTCGAATACGAAACCGACAAACGTCACTATGCGCACGTCGACTGTCCTGGACACGCTGACTATGTCAAAAACATGATCACTGGTGCCGCTCAGATGGACGGTGCTATCCTAGTAGTATCCGCTGCTGATGGTCCGATGCCTCAGACCCGCGAACATATCTTGCTCGCTCGTCAGGTTGGCGTACCTCATATCGTCGTCTACCTCAACAAATGCGACATGGTATCTGATAAAGAATTGATCGATTTGGTTGAAGAAGAAGTTCGCGATTTACTCAACAAATATGGTTTCGATGGTGCTAAAACCCCGTTTATCCGCGGTTCTTCCATCAAAGCTCTCGAAAATCCGACCGATGAAGCGGCTGCCAAACCAATTTTGGATCTCATGAAAGCGGTTGATGAATACATCCCGGACCCAGTTCGCGATATCGATAAACCGTTCCTCATGCCGATCGAAGATGTCTTCTCCATCGAAGGCCGCGGCACCGTAGTAACTGGACGTATCGAACGTGGTGTCATTAAGCTTAATGATGAAGTTTCCATCGTTGGTTTGAAAGAAGAAACCAGCAAGACCGTCGTTACCGGTATCGAAATGTTCAACAAGAGCCTTAAAGAAGGCCAGGCTGGTGACAACGCTGGTTTACTCTTGCGCGGTACCAAGAAAGAAGATGTCGAACGTGGTATGGTGCTTGCCAAAACTGGCAGTGTCACTCCTCACACCGAATATGAGGCCGAAGTCTATATCTTGACCAAAGAAGAAGGTGGCCGCCACAAACCGTTCTTCAAAGGCTACAAACCTCAGTTCTATATCCGCACCACTGATGTAACTGGTGAAGTAGAATTGCCAGCTGGCACTGAAATGGTTATGCCTGGTGACACCATTAGCCTGAAGGTTAAATTGATCGTTCCGGTCGCTCTTGAAGAAAAAATGAACTTCGCTATCCGCGAAGGCGGCAAGACGGTCGGTTCTGGTGTCGTAGTTAAGATCATTAAATAATTTTTACACAACAAGTTTGCACTCCGGCCGAGAGCCTCAATTCTCGGCCGGAGGGAGGGGTTCGAGTGGTCTAACAGGCCTCTCGTAAAGCGGAACAAACGCAAACGCACACTTTAGTTGTTCTTTATTCAGTTCTTTAGTCTATTAACATGGCCAATCCTACTACCAACTTAGCGCAGAAAAAAGAAGAAACCGGAGCTCGTATTCGCATCAAAATTCGCGCCTACGACAATCGTATTATTGATATTGCCACAAAAACGATTGTAGAAACCGCTGAACGCCATGATGCTAAAGTAGTAGGTCCAGTACCATTACCGACTGAAAAAGTTAAATTTACCGTTAACCGTTCCACCTTTGTTCACAAAAATGCTCGCGAACAATACGAAATGCGCGTGCATAAGCGCCTGATTGATATCGTTAACGCTTCTCCGAAAGCGCTAGAAGCTTTAATGGCTCTTAGCCTCCCATCCGGCGTCGATATTGAAATAAAGATGTAACAGTTTATCCCCTTGACAAGGGGATAAAAGTAGCGTACACTCGTGAAGTTAAAAAGATTAATCAAACTGAGTACATAAGATCCCTAAAAAATCAAGGAAAACATGTATTAGGTGAGAATTAATCACGGAGACACTATATTTGAAAATTTTTTGTAGGCCATTTGAACGCGGTTTTTGCTTGAACTGGAAGTAAATGGTTGTAATTTATTCCGCATCTGTTTAAAAGGCTAGAAGTACTTGTGGCTGAATATATTCAGGGTACGTACTTCTAGTTTTTTTGTTAAAAATCTAGGATTCGATAAAAAGCATTTTGCACGGTATCCATATTTGTTTACGATTCAAGATATGAAATCAATTCTCGGAAAAAAACTCGGCATGTCTCAAGTGTTTCTTGATAACGGCACTGTCGTTCCAGTGACAAAAGTGTTGGCTGGTCCCTGCCCAATCGTGCAAGTGAAGCAGTTAGAAAACGAAACGAATTCAATCCAGCTTGGCTTCAATGAAACCAAAGATTGGCGCTTAAAAAAGCCCCAAGCCGGTCGTTTGAAGGACTTACCTCAGGTAAGTGATTTGCGTGATTTTGCTCAGGATAGTATTGATGGTTTGGAACGCGGAGATGTGGTTACGGTAGATACATTTGCCGTTGGCGACATCGTAACTGTGATTGGTACTTCGAAAGGTAAAGGTTTTGCCGGTGTTGTGAAGCGCCATCATTTCCGTGGAGGTCCGGCTTCGCACGGTCATAAAGACAACTTGCGCGCCCCTGGTTCTATCGGTGCAGGTGGGGTACAGCGTGTATTCAAAGGCATGCGCATGGCTGGCCGGATGGGTGGCGAGCGTGTCACTGTAAAGAATCTGGAAATTGTTGCTGTGAAACCTGAAACCAATGAATTGTATATCAAAGGCGCTGTCCCTGGAGCCAGAAACGGCTTATTGTTGATCAGTGCGATTGGTGAATTGAAAGTTCAAAAGAAAGCGGTAACAACTGCTCCGGTAGCCGCTCCGGCCGAAGAAGCCAAATAATGTTTTATTAAAAATAGTCACTAGTAAATTGAACCCTGACCAGAGAGTATGAAAGTAAAAGTCTACAATTTAGAAGGCAAACAAAGCGGTGAGTTAGAATTAGCCGATGCTTTGTTCAACGTAGCGGCTAAACCGGAAGTAGTACACCAGGTATTTGTGGCTCATATGAACAACAGCCGCGAACCATGGGCCGATACCAAAAACCGCGGTGAAGTCAGTGGTGGTGGCAAAAAACCGTGGCCGCAAAAAGGCACCGGCCGCGCTCGTCACGGTTCTATCCGCTCTCCGCTCTGGAAAGGTGGCGGCGTGACTTTTGGTCCGTTATCAATCCGCAATTACAAGAGCAAGATTAACAAAAAAATGAATCGCTTGGCGATCAAAATGTGTCTAAGCGACAAAGCCCGTACCGAATCACTGTATGTTCTTGAAGATTTGAATCTAGCCGAAGCGAAGACCAAGTTGTTTGCGGGCATGCTCAAGAAATTGCCGCTTAAACAAAAAACGTTTTTAATCATTACTGCTGAATCTGATAAAAAAGTAATGCTCGGTACTCGTAACTTGCCGAAAGTTACGACAACTCCGGCCGGTACGATCAATGTAGCTGAATTACTTAGTAATCAGGCTATCATTACGACCAAAGCCGGGATTGCCAAATTAACTGAATTGTTTAATAAATAGTTGTTTGTATGGGTTTATTGGATCGTCTGACAAATAAACAAACCGAGGAAGGTGCTAAGAAAAAAGCCGCTTCTTCGGATAAGACAAGTGCTAAAACCACTAAAGCTAAACCTGCCGCCAAAAAATCAGCGGCCGCGGTTGAAGCTGGCAAAGAAACTGCTCAGGGCAAGACTGCTTCGGCTCAATCGTATCGTACGATTATCCGTCCAATGATTACGGAGAAATCTTCCCAAGCGGCTGCACTGAATAAATACAGCTTTTTAGTAGCTCGCTCTGCAAACAAACGACAAATTTCTCAAGCAGTAACCGCACTTTACGGTACGAAGCCGTTGGCTGTAAATGTAATCAATACTGGTGGGCGCAAATTACGCTTTGGTAAAAGTGCTGGCCGTCGCAGTGATTATAAAAAAGCTATTGTGACCTTGCCGAAAGGAAGTTCAATCACGATTCATGAAGGTGTTTAAACTATATGCCGATTAAGATTTATCAACCAACCAGTCCAGGACGCCGACAATCAAGTGTCGACGCGTTCGCCGAAATTACCAAATCAAAACCGGAAAAAAGTTTAGTTACCATTTTGAAAGCCAAATCCGGTCGTAATAACCAAGGTGTTATTACCGTTCGTCACCAGGGTGGCGGAGCCAAAAAATTATACCGATTGGTTGATTTTAAACAGCAAAAATATGATACGGTCGCTACCGTCTTGGCGATTGAGTATGATCCGAACCGCAGTACCCGTATCGCTCTTGTAGAGTATGCGGATGGAGTTAAAAGTTATATTTTGTGCCCAGAAGGTTTGCAGGTAGGCGCGAAAGTTGTGTCTTCCGAAAAAGCCGGCGAAGCTAGCCTGGGAAACCGTTTTCCATTACAATATATTCCGGTTGGTTTATTCGTTCATAATGTTGAAATGACGGCTGGCAAGGGTGGTCAGTTGGTACGCAGTGCCGGGTTGTCCGCTCAGTTTATCGGTATTGATGAAGGGTATGCCCAGCTTAAATTACCTTCCGGCGAAGTTCGTCTTATCCACCAGGAATGTGCCGCAAGTATCGGATTGCTCAGCAACGCCGATCATCGGTTGGTGCGCTGGGGTAAAGCTGGTCGTGTCCGTCATCGTGGTATTCGTCCGACTGTGAAGGGTAAGAATATGAACCCGGTAGACCATCCGCACGGTGGTGGTGAAGGCCACAGTCCGATCGGTCAGAAACGCGGTCCACAAACCATTTATGGTAAGTCAGCTCGCGGGGTACGCACTCGCAAGCCGCAGAAATGGAGTGATAAATTCATTCTGAGTCCGCGCAAAGGCCGCAAGAAATAGTTTTTCTACTTACTACCACTAGTTACTAAAATGTATGTCCCGTAGTTTAAAAAAAGGTCCGTATATCGATCCCCGAGTCGTCAAGAAAGTGCAAGCGCTCAAAGCGAGCGGCAAGCGTACTCCAATTAAAACGTGGTCTCGCGCTTGTGTGATTTCTCCTGAAATGGTTGGGGTCACCTTTGCGGTACATAACGGCAAAGATTTTATTTCCGTTTTGGTAGAAGAAAATATGGTTGGCCATCGCTTGGGAGAATTTTCTCCGACCCGTAAATTTGTCCGCCATGGCGGCAAGATGGCCAAAGAAGATGTTAAAGCCGCTCCGGCACCAGCCGCTAAGAAATAATTTTTATGATGCAAGAAGTAACTGCAAAATTGAGTTTTCTGCGCATGAGCCCGCGTAAAGTACGTTTGGTAGCTGATTTAATGCGCGGACGCAAAGTGTCTACGGCTATAAACACCTTGTCTGTATTGAACAAACGAGCCGCCTTGCCACTTCTTAAATTGCTGCGCTCGGCGATTGCTAATGCCGAACATAATTTTTCTTTGCCTATGTCTGGTTTGAAAGTAAGTTCGATCATGGTTAATCAGGGCCCGTCACTAAAGCGATTTATGCCCAAAGCCCATGGCCGAGCCACTCCGGTGCGTGAGCCGACCTGCCATATTAATCTGGTCCTGACCGGAGAAAAAGCAGTCGAGGATAAACCGGTTCAAAAAGCAGAGCCAGTGGTAGAGAAGAAAAAATAATCTTACATATTTAGCACTTAGGATTTAGGAATTATATTCTATGGGTCACAAAGTTTCAGTTATCATGCACCGTACGCCGCACGTGTTCCCTTGGCACTCACGCTGGTTTGCTCGTGGTAAACAATTGCCCGAGTACCTAGAACAAGAAGTCAAGATTCGTGCGTATCTCGAAAAGAAGCTTAAGGAAGCCAGCCTTGATTCGATCAGTATCGAGCGCAATCCTAAAGAAGCTATCGTTACTATTTTAGCCGGTAAACCAGGCGTTATTATCGGGCGTAATGGCCAGGGTTTAGACGTGCTGCGCCGCGACATTGAACGCAAGATTTTACAATATAAATTTAAAGTTAAATTAAATATTCAGGCAGTGCAAAATCCGGCTGTATCAGCTATGATTGTAGCAACTAGCGCTGCTCAGGAAATTGAACGCCGTATCCCGTTCCGACGCATCATGAAGCAGGCATTGCAAAAAGTTATGACTGGCGGTGCCAAAGGCGTTAAAATGAAAATGAGTGGCCGCTTGAATGGAGCAGAAATTGCTCGCACCGAAAAATTAGGCATGGGCAAAATGTCACTTATCACTATTCGCAGTAATGTTGATTACGCCTTTGCCGAAGCCAACACTGTATACGGAAAGATCGGTATTAAAGTCTGGGTATACCACGGCGAAACCTTCGGACGTCAAGACAAATTTGATAAAGAAAAAGTGGCTCCTCAGGAAGCCAAAAAACCTGCTAGATCATAAGATACTTTATTCTTGTTATGCTGTTACCTAAAAAAGTCAAACATCGCAAATGGCATAAGGGCCGCCGTCGGGGAGTAGGAGTTGCTTCGCGCGCTACCGCCCTTAGCTTTGGCGATTTCGGTCTTAAATGCGTTGATTATGGTTGGATCACCAGTCGGCAGATTGAATCAGTGCGCCGCGTTTTGACCCGATATGTCCGCCGCAGTGGTAAAATCTGGATTCGTATTTTCCCGGATAAGCCAGTTACCCAAAAAGGTAATGAGACCCCGATGGGTGGCGGAAAAGGTTCGCCAGATCATTATGTAGCGGTAGTGAAACCTGGTACCATGTTATTTGAGATGGTGGGTATCACTCTTGAATCTGCCACCGAAGCGATGCATTTGGCTAGCTACAAATTAGGCGTAAAGACCAAGTTTATAACTAAAATGAAATAACGTAGACAGAAAGAATTTTTATATGGAATTGATTGAATTCAAAAACAAAAGTGTGAGCGAGCTGAAAGAGTTGCAGCACAAATTGACCGCGGAATTACACGGACACCGTTTGAAGGCTGCCGCCAAAGAATTGAAACAGGTGCACTTAGTTCGCGCTACTCGTCGCACGATTGCCCGAATTCAGACACTTCTTGCCGCCAAGGTCTCCGATTCGTCTACCAACGCTAAATAATAATACGATTGTATGGAATCCAAAGCCACTGTAACCAAACATTTTCGCGAATTCATCGGCACCGTCGTTGCCGCTAAAATGCTCAAGACCATTACGGTTCGAGTGGATACGCGCAAATTACACCCCAAATATCAAAAGCGTTACCGCACGAGCGAGACCTACCACGTGCACGACGAAGAAGCTGCTGCGAAAGTTGGGGATACCGTTACGTTCCGAGAATGTCGCCCGCTATCAAAAACTAAACGCTGGTATTTAGTCAATGTGAAGAAGTCTAAGTAAGAATTGTCGTATGATTCAACACCGTTCCATGCTCCATGTAGCCGATAATACGGGCGCCAAAAAGCTCCAGTGTATTCGTGTGCTCGATGGCTATAAAAAACGCTATGCCCAGCTTGGTGACGTCATAACCTGCGTCGTGAAAGAAGCTGCTCCGCGTGGTCTTATTAAGAAAAGCGAAGTGGTGCATGTCGTAATCGTACGACAGCGCAAAGAGTATCGCCGCACTGATGGTACCTATATCCGCTTTGACGAGAACGCTGGCGTAATCATTGACCGCAAATCCAAAGAGCCGAAGGGTTCGCGCATCTTTGGACCGATCGCCCGCGAATTGCGCACCAAAGGTTTTCAAAAAATTATTTCCCTGGCTCCGGAAGTCTTATAAAAAAAGGAACAAGGAGCAAAGAACAAAGAACAATATCGCCCAACAATTTGTTCCATGTTCCATGCTCCTTGATCCTTAGCCAGAAGAACCACGGATTAAAATTTCAATATTTATGAAGATTAAGACAAACGATCAAGTAAAGATAATCAGCGGCAAAGATAAAGGCAAGACCGGCAAAGTGTTGCAAGTCTTTCCTTCCGAAAGTAAAGCCGTCGTAGAAGGAATTAATAAAATTAAAAAGCATTTGCGTACTCAGAAAGCGGGAGAAAAAGGGCAAGTGATCGAATTGTCCGGCCCGATGCAGATAAGCAAATTGATGCTGGTTTGTCCGAAATGCCAGAAGCCGACTCGTGTCGGTTCGGCGGTGAACGGCGACAAAAAGCAGCGCATCTGCAAAGCATGTAAAGCTCTAATTGATTAACAGTAGAATTCCAATCGGTATGACCACGACTAATAATCTTTATCAAGAATACAAAAAAGTAGTTGTGCCTAAAGTGCAGGCGGAATTAGGCTACAAAAATACCCTGCAAGTACCCAAAATTACCAAGGTAGTATTGAATGTGGGTGTCGGCCGATTTGTGAAAGAAGCCAGCTTTATTGATAACGTTGAAAAAGTTCTAACCAAGATTTCCGGTCAAAAAGCGGTTCGCACCAAAGCCAAAAAATCAATTTCCAACTTCAAAATTCGTGAAGGCCAGGAAATTGGCGTGATGGTAACTCTGCGCGGACCCCGGATGTATTATTTTTTAGAAAAATTATTGAAAGTAACTTTTCCCCGCGTCCGTGATTTCCACGGTATTTCCGACAAAAGCTTCGATCGCCAGGGAAATTATACGATCGGTTTTAAAGAAAATGTCGCCTTTCCGGAAGTTAAAATGGATGAACTCGAAAAAGTACATGGTTTGCAGATTATTATTGGTACCAATGCCAAGAATCAGGCTGCCGGTCGTGCCCTGTTGAAAGCATTCGGCTTCCCATTCACGAAAGACAAAGAAAAGAAATAATTATTTATTAGCTTTACGAATTTAAAAGACTTACCGATTAATCACTATGGCTACCCAAGGACAAATTGCC
>CAZPCV010000021.1:0-2428 GCA_964585245.1 uncultured Gammaproteobacteria bacterium | reverse complement strand
ACGAATTTAAAAGACTTACCGATTAATCACTATGGCTACCCAAGGACAAATTGCCAAATCCAATCGCTCACCTAAATTCTCTACCCGTATTGTTCGACGTTGCTGGAAATGTGGACGTAAGCGTGGATACATGCGCAAATTTGCTTTGTGCCGCATTTGTTTCAGAGAATTGGCCAATGCCGGTAAAATCCCAGGCATTCGTAAATCCAGCTGGTAATTTTTACTACTAAACACCATAACTTAACTACACTCAACTATTATGATGACCGATCCAATCGCTGACATGTTAACCAGAATCCGCAATGCCTCCCTGGTGCGCAAAACCGAGGTCGTGCTTCCTTTTTCCAAATTAAAATTAGCGATCGCGAACGTTTTGGTGCGTGAAGGCTATTTGGCAAAAGCAGAAGAACGTCAGGATGGAGGTCACACTTCCTTGGTCTTGGGCTTAAAATTTACCAACGGACAACCTGCTATCAAAAATTTGAAACGTATCAGTACACCAGGCGGACGACGGTATGTGAAGCATGATCAGCTGAAACGGGTGTTGAACGGCTTTGGCTTAGCAATTATTTCTACTCCGCAGGGTCTACTCACTGATAGCGAAGCGCGTCTCGCTAAGGTTGGCGGGGAAGTAATTTGTGAAGTTTATTAATAGTTAGCGTTTCGAGTTTTGAGCTTATAATCCTATGTCTCGTATCGGCAAAAAAATTCATACAATTCCTTCCGGCGTTACGGTCACTATCGCTACCGATAAAGTGACGGTAAAGGGACCGAAAGGTGAATTATCCATGGTTTTGCATCCGCATGTTTCTGTGGTAAAGACTGACCAGAAACTTACTATTAAAGTAGTGGGCGAACAGAACCGCCGCGACCGGGCCTTGTGGGGGACTTTTTCCAGCTTGTTGGAAAATATGTTGCTTGGTGTTGTCACTCCGTTCAAAAAACAGTTGGAAATTAACGGTGTCGGTTATAAAGCCACTTTGAAAGGTAAAAATTTGTCCTTGGAGGTAGGGTATACTCATCCAGTGGAAGTGATCCCAGCTCCAGGGATTTCCTTCGCGGTTGAAAAGAATATTATTACGGTCGAAGGCATTGATAAGCACGAAGTCGGAGAAATGGCGGCCCAAATCCGCGCTGTTCGTAAACCAGAGCCGTATAAAGGCAAAGGTATCAAGTATACGACTGAAACTATCCGCCGCAAGGCCGGTAAGACTGCTGCCAAAGCGGCCGCCTAAGAAATCCGCACTTAACTTAAATTTTGTATGAAACAACTTGTTACCGTCACTAAAAATAAAATTCGCCAGCTCCGTCATCTCCGGGTTCGGGCGCGCGTGTCTGGAACTGCCGCTATGCCCCGTTTGTCCGTATTTCGCGGTAACAAAGGTATGACTGTTCAATTGATTGATGACGTCTCTGGAAAAACTTTGTGTGCCGCCACTACTAATGAATTGAAAAAAGATAAAGCTCCAGAAGGACAAACTACCAAAGTGTTTGCAGCCTACCGTGTTGGTGAATTGATTGCTGAACGTGCTAAGGCAAAAGGTATTACTGCAGCCGTTTTTGATCGCTCTGGCTACCGCTATCACGGTCGCGTGGCGGCTGTTGCCGAAGGTGCTAGAAAAGGTGGTTTACAGTTTTAATTTAGATTTTTTAAAATAACATCCTGTAAAAAGTACTGTCTATGCAAAGACCAACCGATAACAAAAGATCTCGCCGTCCGACTGAGAAGTCTGAGTTCGATCAATTTATTTTGGATTTGGCGCGCGTTACCCGTGTGACTGAAGGTGGAAAACACATGAGTTTCCGGGTGCTTTTAATTATCGGAGATCGTCATGGTCGCGTCGGTTACGGCGTAGCGAAAGGTGCTGACGTACAATTAGGTGTGCAAAAAGCAGAACATCAGGCCAAAAAGCGTTTGATTACCGTGCCATTCATCAAAGAAACCATTCCTCATCCAGTCTTCAGTAAATTTAAAGCCGCCAAAGTGTTATTGAAACCAGCTCCTCGTGGTTCCGGTATTATTGCCGGAGGCGCGGTGCGCGTGGTGCTTGACTTGGCTGGTGTTCCAAATGTTTCTTCCAAAATTTTAGGAAAAACCAAAAATAAAATTGCGATAGTAAAAGCTACGTTTGCCGCTTTAAAGAGCTTTAAATCCGGCCGGGCCACAGCCAAAATGGCTCCTCGCCCAGCGGTTGCCCCGGCGGTAGAGAAGCCAAAAGCTACCGTAGTTAAACCGGTTGTAAAAGAAAAAGAAGTGGTAAAAAAGCCAGCTCGTAAAACAGCTAAAACTGCTCAGAAGTAATTGAAGTAATTTTCCCAACACTATACCTTAATTTTTTCGTATGTTATCCATCCACACCCTTAAGCCAGCCGCTCGTTCTAAACACGCCAAAAAGCGCGTCGGTCGTGGTAATGCTTCGGGCCATGG
>CAZPCV010000020.1:0-25496 GCA_964585245.1 uncultured Gammaproteobacteria bacterium | reverse complement strand
CCATTCTTTAAACAATTATTCAACCTAAACTAATTTATGAACGACATTTTAAAACTCTTAAAAAAGATGGGCGCTTTGGAAACCAAAGCAAATGAAGTTATGCACACCGGCAATACCGGGTATGGTGCTGAATTCATTCCCACCGAAGTATTTAAGAACGAGATTATCGATCTTGTCCCTAAATTCTCAAGCCTTTTGCCATTGTTGCCGGGTAACCATGGCCGGAATTTGCCAAAGAAATTGACCTCAGCGGCAGTTGGCCTCTCTATCGGTGACTTGTTCTTTCAAGGTAAAGGACAGTGGACTACCGGAACTGGTAGCCAAACCGAAGATGATCATGGCCAGTCCAAAGTGAAAACCAAACAGGTCTCTTTGGATCAAGTGCCGTTCATCTGTGAAATCGATGTCTCGGATGACCAGCTTCGATATAACGCCGTAAACACCGAACAATACGTTAAAGACGCTCTTGCTCGCGCTATGGGCTTAACTTGCGAATCGGTGATTATCAACGGCGATAACGAAACTGGTGCCACTGGCAACGTCAACTCCGATGATCAGGCTGCGGCTACTACCTACGCAACTACTGGCGGATCAAAAGACCACCGCTTGATGATTGATGGTGGTATTCGTGAGCGCGCAATTAACAGCTCTTATACTAAAGACTTCGGTACTTTAGCAGATACCGATTACATGGACTTGCTCGGTGTACTTGGTCGCTATGCTACCAACCCGGGTGATGTTCTATTCTTGCAGCCAATTCAAGTCACCAATAAAGCCAAAACGCTCGATCCGTTCAAATTGGTTGCTAACTCTGCAGATCGCGCGACTATCCAGCGTGGAATTACTCCGACTCCTTATGGTTCAGATATCTTGACTACTCACCTCGTTCCTTTGACCGAAGCTGACGGCAAGATTTCCGCTACTGCAGGAAATAACACCAAAGGCCAAACCTTGGCGCTCTACAAGCCAGCCGTGCAGTACGGTTTCGGTTCTGACTTCTTACTCGAAGTTGTGCGCGTACCGGGTTATGGCTACCGCTTAGTGGCTACATTTGATTTCGCCTTCAAACTTATTGATGCAGAAGCCAGTCTTACCAATCCGACCGTTGCAGCTGGTATTAACATTACCATCTAGTTTGGTAGATTTCCTTTGCCCCTCTATGGGGCAAGGATAAATTTATCAATTTATTAAATAAAAAATGTATGCAATACGATCTCAAAAAACTTGTTGAACACAAAACTATAGTTATTATGTGGCACGGAGAACCGACCAAAGTATTGGTTGATGGTGAAAGCTCAAAGCGCGAGGTCAAGACGGGCGATGTGCTCAAGGTAAATGTAGAGCAGGCACGCCGGCTCTTTTCCTATAGTCCATTTTGGACACTCAAAGGCGATAAGCCAATCGAACAACCGTATCTTAATCGCTCTATTTCCGCACCGGAAGACAAAGAAAACAAGACAAACGATGACACTCCGATCGAAAAAATGAGCAAAGAACAAATCGTGGAAAAACTCAAAGAAATTGGCTGTAACTTCAATGACCAGGCTGAAACCGAAGATTTGCGAATGTTATTGTTAGAGGCTCAAATCGAGCAGGAAAAAAAACAGGCTGATGAAGAACAAAAAACTACTAAATAACATAAATCTTTATGAATCTAAACGATTTTAACCAAACAATCACGTTTAGCTCGGCAACCACTCAATATTCAAATATCTTGCAGGTTGATCCTACTGTGAGTCTGGTAGAGGTTGCCAATAACGTGGGTGCAATTGCAGGAACTGGACCATCGCTGGCTATTACCGCCCAAGTTTCGTACGACGGAGTGAATTTCGATGATCGCTTGACCTTCCCGGCCATTACCGCAACCGGAATTAAAAAACGGTACTTATACGCTCCGGGCATGTTTGTTCGATTGAAAATGGTGCTCACTGGTACCACTCCAAGCGCTACGATTGCAGTAAAATTACAGCCGCGCAGCAACTTCGATTTAACAGCACCGGCTAGCGACGCTGTTTCTGTTACTCCGCATGACAGCAATCTTCTACCGCAAGGAATTTGCCGCACGCTTTATATCGGAACGGGTGGAAATATCAGCGTTCTTACCCTTGATGGTTCAACCGTAACTATCTCTGTCTCTAACTATAGCTATCTTTACCTGTACGTTCAAAGAGTAAACAGCACAAATACTACTGCTACGAATATAATCGCTCTCTATTAGTATGCTAGGCCTTAACCTAAAAATGACGAAGAACACCAACAAGCCAACGGCGCTTGTTTTGCCTGACATGTACACGTACATGCGTCTTGATTTAGGCGTGGGCCTTAACAGCGGCAACGTGGCATCGCTCGGCGATCAAACCGGCAATAACCACGGCCTCTCGCAGGCGACTTCCTCAAAAATGCCCCTTTATACCGCAAGCAGCGCAGCATTCAACAATCGACCAATCATGACGCTTGACGGGATTGATGACGTGTTAAAAGGAACGAGTTTTGCCTATGGCGCATTTACGTTCTTTATCACCGCTCGGCTTCTCGGCACTGACGGGTACTTCTATACGAGACAAGGATATAATGATTATTTTTTCGTCAACGGATCGCCTGAAATTTATGTAAAAAGAGGAGTGACGATCTGTTCGAAATCTAGCCCGCTCCGAGCAACTGCTACGCCCAAATTTTACGTTATGCGCTATGACGGAACGGCTGCTGGGTTAAAAGTATTTGTCAATAATTCAGAAATAACTCTCGGCGCCGGGGTAACTGCTGACCCAGGAACAAGCCCGGTTACTACAAATTTTATTGTTGGCTCCGATGATGCAACGTATTTCTCTAACCTAGAAGTGGCTGAAATCGGTTTGGCTACTCGAGCGCTTTCTGACACCGAGATCGGGGCATTATGGAGTGATTCAAGAGCTCTATTTAACATTAGTTAGTATGTTTGACTACGTCTTCAATTCACTAGAAGAAGCCGCCGCCGCTCAAACACAAATAGACACAGGCGAGGGTTTGCCGAAAAATGACTCAGATTTCAACGGCGGTATTCATTATCCGAATTTTGAAGTACAGCACGTTTTAGAGATTAAGCAGCATCCAAACAATGCGAGCAAGTACGTGCTAAGGGTCACGCCTGAAATGAACAGTAAGTACCCTGTAATTTTAGCGGCCGGAACGCTTGAAACGATTTCATGGCCGAGAATAAGAGTGAATATATGAATCTTTACGTAACTACCGCGGAACTAAAAACCTATTTGGGAATAAGCGTGTCAACCTATGATTCACTGCTTGCGATGCTTAACAAACAGGCCACCGCCATGATCAACGGCATATTATCGGCTAGCGATCTTGCGCTGCATAAAGTAAGCGCGGAGCGACACGATGCCAAAGGACAAACGCTCTATTTACATGATCCGCATGTGCAGGCTATCGGCACAATCATGGACGATACCACCGAGTATACCCAGGACGACGCCTATGACATTTCAGGTAGTACATTGCACCTGGCAGATTATTTGATGCAAGGCGACCGAAAATTGACTATCGACTATGCGGCCGGATGGAATGCAAGCGGTATGGCGACTATCACAGTGACAGACTATTCCAATATAGCCGCAGCCGCCACAATAACGCTCGGAGCAGTTAATGCCGACGGATATACCATAACCCGCGGCACTGATTGGACCGCCGGCACTAGCAACGATACCGAGGCTGCCGCTATCGCCACGGCAATAGATAGTAAAGCAGGCACCCGGTCCTTTGCCATAAAAAACGTCGTTTACATAATCGAGGACACAAACCCGCAAGTGAACTCCCGCACTCTTTCAACTTCCGACAGCACCCGTTTGGCAAAATCCGCCGCCACACTCTCAACGCTCGATTTCCCCGAAGATATCCGCGGCTCGGTAATGATTCTAGTTTCTAGCCTTTATAACGGCCGAAAAAATCCAAAATTAAAATCATACAGTATCGGATCAAAATCAGTCAGTTTTGCCACGGAGTCAGAATTTCAGATGTTTAAAAGCATGATTAACCCCCACATGAGGGTAAAAATTACCGCTATTTAATATGATCGGCGCAAACACCACTGTATCAATTTATAACCTGGTAAACGGCGCCAGTACGAATACCTACCCTGGTAGCCCGAATACGAGCGGCGTAGAAGCGTATATTGAGAGCCAGCGGTCCGAAGTGATGCAGGTACTTGGACAGCAACATAACCTTGAAGTTTTCCTCATGCACTGCGACCCGGTCACAATTAACCCAGGCGACAAGGTAGTCGACGCTGACGGCGCAGAATATCGCGTGGCTGGCGTCGAGAGGCACGAAGAAAATTCTGATACGGATGATTTATATGTAGTAACCCTCCATAAGCAACTGAACTAATATGATCGAAATTGAATATGATTCCAGGCAATTCGACACGCTCAAAACTAAGCCTGAAACAGCTAGGGCGTTCGTTCAGAATGCAATGTATCAAGCAGTTTTCTCTACAGTTCTCGATATTAGAAATACAGCTAAAAGCCCCGGGTATGTCCCAGTAAAAAAAAGCGATCTTAAACGCTCAATTGCCAGCGATACAGTACGAGGAGACGGACAGGTAACTGGTTATGTTGGCAGCAACAAAGATTACGCACGGATTCATGAATTTGGTGGCCGGGCCGGAATACGTGGGAGCGTCACAATCACAGGCAAGCTATACCTGACCCGGGCCGTTCGTGAAAACCAGGACAAAATCAAAGAGCGGTTTATAAAACTAATTACTATGCGTGCTTTATGAGTTTTTTAACTACCATTCAAAAACTTAAAACTGTTCTTGATTTGATCAGCTCTTCAATTCTTCCTGTTAAATACCAGTACCTGGAAGCGCAACCAAGTAGTTTTCCAGCCGGGATTATTACCTTTGTCGGGGCCGAAGAAAGAATGCTCGACACTGTCACAAACGAAGTTACCGAACAGTTCTTAATAAGAACAATTTTCCCCGCCGAAGAAAGCCAAACAGCAACGGAAAAATGGTTGAATCTTCTCGACGCGCTGGGCGACGAATTCCGAAAAGATGACCACCAAACACTAACCGGCACCGCTCACAGTTTCATGATAACAAAATTCTTGCCCTCATTTTCTGATCAGTACGCGCAGCCGGTGGCGGTATTCGACATTTTCGTAGAAGCAAAATTTTTAAAACAAATTAACTTATAATCTATGCCAAAAGATCATAAAACCACGGTAAGCGACGAACAAAACGCAGTCGTTAAGCCAAAAACACAAGGGTATTACTTCCCGAATTACGACGTCACTGTCGAGGCGGCCAGTATCGAGGAAGCAGAGCAAAAAGTAAAAAAAATGTTTAACAAAGAATAATTTTTACAAATATGAATGAACATATCGGCCGACTCCAAAAAGTTGGTTTTGGTAAAGAATCAACTGCCGGAACTGCGGTATCTGCTACCGCCTGGATTCCAAAAATTAAAGGTGCATTTGTGCCAGACGTCACGAAAGCGAAAGACGCTTCGGCTTATGGCACCATTGACGAATTGCGCGATAGCGTAACGGTTCGCCAGATGACCAACATTAACGTTGATGGTATTTTCCGCGATCAGTACGGCGGCCACCTCTTGTTAGCGGCTTTAGGCAACGAGTATCTTTGCTTGCGAATGACGATGGGCAGCTTAAGCGGAACGTTTCAAGTAGGGGAAACCGTAACGCAGGCCGTATCCGGTGCAACCGGAACAGTGAGGCGCGTTGATGGTTCACAGATCTATGTAGTTGTTGCCAGCGGCACGTTTACCAGCGGCTCTAATACAGTCACTGGCGGCACATCCAGCGCGACCGGCGTTCCAACATTCGACAATACCTTGCGTACGCATGTTTTCTCACGCCTTAACAGCAACAATCATCCCTCTTTCACTGTTTACGGAGTGGACGATGTGGGCACCTATCGCAGTCCGTATAGCATGCTGGAAAGCCTAGAGCTGGAACTTTCACTAGGCGGTTTTCTGTCATTTAAAACAGTTTGGAAAGGGCAAAAAGAAGAATCGTCGAGTGCGACGCCGGCCTTTACTACTAGCGAAAATGCCTTTTTAGCCAAACATGCCAATCTTAGATTAGCCAGTGGTTTATCAGGTTTGAATGGGGCTGCGGCAACAAAAATAACCTCAGTCAGGCTTACTATCCAAAAAAACCTGGAAGCGTATCAGGCTTTTGGCTCGGTAGATGTCTCTAGCATTCACAATAAACAATTCAAGGTAGCTGGGGAAATTACAGCGCTGTTTAATAGTACCACCCTTAAAGACTACGTTCTGAACTCAACAAAAAAAGCCTTGCGTCTCGACTTCACTAACACAGACGCAACGATTGGCTCGGCTGGTAACCCGTTCTTATATATTGATTTGGCCCAGGCGTCTTTCCAAGACTGGAAACGCACCGATGGCAACGATGAACTTGTTATGCAGACACTCGGATTTGAGGCCGAGTTCAGCGTAACGGATAGCGAAAGTATGGCAATGCTTTTGCAAAACACTAAAACTAGCGTGTACTAACCACGCTTGCCCCTGTGTCTGGTAGTGCCGCAGGGGCGAAGATACCGCAGGGGTGGTGAGAGTTGCGAAGCCTCATCACCCCACACGCGGTAGCACTACCGTTTTAACAACTAGCACTACTTTTTTATGAAAATTCAAACATCAACAGGGTACGTTATTATGAAGGATTTTTTAACCCGCAAAGCTGCCCGTGATTATAATGCCGAATTATTTAACACTACGACTATTAAAAAACTTCAAATAGAGGAAGATAATGGCCCCGAGATGACACTCACGCAGTTTGCTGCTGCCGGGGAAGCCCTCGTCCTGGCTTTAGTTGAGAAAGCAGTATCAGTAAGCGAATCTGGAAACGAAACCGAAATAAAACCGGACAAAGCGTGGCTTGATAATCTGCCGGAAAAAGACTTCAAAGCTATTGAACCCGAAGCGTTGCGGATCATGCGCGAAGCAAGCTCAGAAGCAAAAAAATAGTTGAGGATGTCGAAGTATATTTCCGCTTTGGTAGGAGCGGGGTTCTCAGAGAAGAATACATCGACTTCCTCTTAATGAAAGACGTCTACCACTGCACTCCGAGCGAATTTGATTTGCAGGACGACAAAGTTATTCAAATGCACCGCGAATTTATCCGTATCGAAAACGAAGAGGCCGACCTAGAGCGTCGGCGGGCCGAGCAAAAAGCCCGGTTAAAATCCTAAAATATGTTTGATAACTTAGAATGGAAAATCATTGCCAGGGATCTAGCCTCGGATGTGACAAAAAAAGTAGCTGATTCGCAGCGTGCATTGGCAGAGGAAACGAGAAAAGCCGCAGAAACAGCCAAACGAGCCCAACAAAGCTGGGTAGAACAGGCTAAGGGTGTTTTAAGCGGTACAGCCGCCTATGATCTATTTAAGTCTGCAGTTGGAACGGTAGCAGATTTTTTGCGTGGCAGCGTTGAGGCGTCAATGAATGCCGCGGCCGCCATGGCACAAGTAAAACAAAACGTTGAAAACGCAGGTGTTATTTACGATACTGTAAAAAACAAAATTGAAGAATATTCAAAAAGGATGGTCCAAATGGGCTTTGATGATGAAGATACTGCTACGTCAGTGTCCCGTCTTATGCTCGTTACGAATGACTACGGAAAAGCGCTGTTACTCAATCGTCTGGCCATGGACTTAGCCAGAAGCAAAAATCTTGATCTGGCGAGCGCGACCGCCTTAGTTACCCAGGTAACACAGGGGCAAAACAAGGTGTTGAAACAGTATGGTATCGAGCTTAGTGATACGGCCAGCGCAGCCGATAATTTGAACGCCTTACAAATTAAAGTTAAAGGCTCTACTGAGGCCTTTGCTGATACCACAAAGGCAAAAATGACGATTGTGAGGACGCAGTGGGAAAATCTTAAGGAACAAATTGGCGATAAATTAACGCCTGTACTTGGTAACGTGCTTACCATGATAGAGAAAGGAATGCCTCATGCTGCTGAGGCGGTTGAAAAAGTTGCCAAAGCATTTGAAAAAGTTGGCAGCGCCACCTCTAACGCCGCTGCTTTATTATCTGGACTTGATAAAAAAATGGGGGAAATGCTCGGAAAAAACCAAGGATTTTTTTCTTCTATAATTAGCGAAAAAATTAGCGATTTCAAAAACGGTGGTCTTTCTTCGATTAAGACAAATATTGAAACAATTGACAACTCAATAAAGGCTTATGAGGTAGCTAAGAACGCCTTTAATATTTTTGATGCGAGTTTATCAAAGAATGCTGCCGGGGCAAGAAAAAATGCCGCTGTTCAAGCAACTTCTGTATACGCAGTAACTGCCGGTCAAATTGAAGATTTAAAAAATAAAACAAATAATGGTGGTCTCAATCCCTTTTCTGGAATCGGCAGTCAATCAGGTGCAGTAGGGGAAGCCCGGCAAAAAATAAGCACCGAGCTGAAAAAACTCGGCGATGATTATAAAAAAGCGGTGGGGGACGCAGCGGAAAGTCTTTCTAAACTTGAAAACGCCCACACTAAGGCCACCGCTGAAATCACGCAAAAAATATCTGACCTTAAAAAATCACTCAAAGAACTGCAGGATCAATACTCAGCTCAAACCTCTGACAACAACAAGAGCGAAGCAGAACGGGTGATTGAACAAGAAAAGAAAGTAGCCGATCTTAAAAAACAGCTTGCCGAAGCTAGTAGTCGGGGGGAGAACACCTCTGATATTCAATCTGAATTAAACAAAGAGCAAGCAGCGCTCCAAAATTATTATGCTACGCGCAAAGGACTTGAGGCGGAGATAGCGGAAGCCAGGCGCCGGGCCAGCGAAACAGAATTCGAGCGTTTTTTGGAGGACTTAACGAAGAAACGTGCCGAAGCCCAGGCCGATTTTCAACAAAAATCAGATCAGATTAAAAGCGAAATTGCCGAGCAGGAAGCAGCCAAAGCGGCCGAAGAACTGATCTACGAGGCCAAACGAAAGCAATATCTTAAAACCCAAGAACAATTCACTCTATTCCATGACTCGTATGTTGGCAAACTGACCAACATGAAAAAAGTCACTCAGGAAACAGTCGATCAAATGACCAAAAAACTAGAAGAAATCAATGCGCTAGGGGCTCGGGTGGATTCGGCCAGGAATCGCGCGGGGATAACGGCCGGGATAATTAGCCAAGCAGAAGCCGCGAGCGGCGAAGCGGCCGCACAGAGCAAGTCTTCCACCCAAACTATCAATATCAACCTCGGCGGCGTAACCGTAACCACCAAGCAAGATGCCGACAATTTAGTACAAAACATTATTCGTCAACTTCAATTACAAGGATTCGCGAGCTCATAACCCTATGAACACTAACCAGCTTAATGCCGAACAACTTAATTCACTGCAGGCGCTTTCAGGCGGGGGCGCCGTAGCGGATTTTGACGATCTCGAATTTGATAATTATAGCCTGCAAGACAGCCGTATAATCAGCACCATTATTCGAGATAGCTCTACGCCCGCGCGAGAGCTGGTCACATTCCGAGCTCCGCGTACTGATGGCGGTGGAATTATCGGCAATTATTTCCGCGAACGAAAAATTTTAGTAAGTGGGGTAGTTAAAAAAGATTCAGCAGCCCTTTTGGAAACCGAGCTCGATACTATGAAGCGCCGTCTAACGCTTGCAGAGGGAAATTTAGACAGAAAAATAAACGGCACTGTGCGGCGTATCAAAGCCACTCTTTCTAATCCCGATCAGATGTTTGCTAGACGTGATGGCTACCACATCACTATCTGTCCGTTTGACCTGGAATTTTTAGCCCTTGAACCGATGTGGCATGACATAAACTATACCAGCTCCACTCAGACAGTGACTAATGTTAGCTTTAGCGAGACTGTAGAGAATTTGGGCACGTATAAATCCCAGGCTGTACTGATCGTGATTATTGATACGGCTACGGCCATCACCGCCTTTCAATTCAGCAATACTACCTCAAGCCAAAACCTAAGCATAACACGCAGTTTCTCAGCCGGTGATGTGATTATTATTGACGGCGAAAATAAAAGTGTAAAAGTCAACGGCACAGAAGTGGACTATACCGGGGTGTTCCCAGAACTGCTATATGGATCGAATGCATACAGCTTAACAGCTACTGGCTCGGCAATTTCCTATATTTCAACGATTAAATTCAAAAAAACCTATCTATAATTTTATGTTTACTCGCAAAATTTATAAACACAAAGACAACGTAGCAGCCCAACTAAATGCAGGTATTACGGCCTCATCATCTTCATTAGTCTTAAAATCAGGGAATGGCGCCCAATTTCCGACAACGTATGGGGGAACTACTACGAGCATCGGAAGCTCTACCGTCCTTAACTGTACCGGGATCGGTGCCAGTGGCGTGGCTGTAGGCGATATAATCGAAAATGTTACCGATGGCAGCTATGGCGTGGTCAAGGTGGTAAATACTGACAGTCTTTATACTACCCGTCTCAAAGGTGGCACATCTAATACATGGGGAAACGCTCAAAAATGGGCGATAAACCGGTTTATAGTGACATTGATTTCCTATGATACGGACGGGGTAACTGTCCTTAAACGCGAGAAAGTTCTTATCGATAGTAGAAGCTCAGACACTCTCACAGTTAACGCCAGCGGCCGCGGATATGACAGTAGCACCGCGCAAAGTTTTAGCGCCGATGATTATGTATATTTGCTCTGGACCAGTGCCGCGACTGATGGGATAGGCCAAGCCCTAGCCCAGCTTGCTCAAGATGTTGACGGCCTTGTATCTCAGGGGAGCGGGGAAGTTTACGCCGCAGACGGCGGGGGAACAGACGCCTATGCCATCACCCTAGTTCCAGCAATAACCGCTTATGCTATCGGTCAGGTGTTTAATTTTAAAGCAAACACAATCAATACCGGGAACGCTACGCTCAACGTCAATGGACTAGGCGCAAAAAATATCCTCAAAAACAACGATCAAACCTTGGAAGACGGCGACATCGAAGCCGGACAAATCGTAACGGTAGTATATGACGGCACACAATTTCAAATGCAAAGCCAGATCGCCAACGTCTTTGCGAGCAAGGCAAACGTACAAAAAGGCGAGATGATCTATGCGGCTGATGGTGGGGCTAATGACAGCTATTCGATCACCCTATCACCGGCCCCGGCCGCGTATACGACCGGCATGGTAATACATTTCAAAGCCAATACCGCTAACACAGGTGCCGCCACCCTCAACGTCAACAGCTTGGGGGCAAAAACAATTAAGAAAAGCTACAACTCTGATCTCGAAGATAACGATATAAAAGCAAATCAACTAGTTTCGGTAATTTATGACGGTACAAATTTTCAGCTTTTATCACCAGTTAGCAATTTAGCGGGTACTTTAATAAGTAGCGCTTCGGGCTCTACTAATGATGGAGCGACTGCAATCCCATCAGGAACAAGAACCATTTTAGTTAAATTCTTCAAATCGCATTCTGGCGATGCAACTACCGGACAGGCTGATTTAGGAGGACAGGTGACATTGGATAATCAAGGTGGGTGCACTACTTCTACCGTAAACATGGTCACAAGTGGAACAAGTGGTGGTGGATCGTCGCCTAAATTCCTTCTTGGTCGCGCTACCATTTCCGGCACTGATGTTTTAACAAAAACATTCACTCAGGCTAATAGCGGGACGGAAACTCAAGACAGCGGCTTTACTGTTACGATCTATTTTTACCGCTAAGGTATGCAAAAAAGCTACACGATTAAAATTTATAACCTTGCCGGGACGTATCTTAAAACGCAGAATCCGATCACTATCACTAAAGACGTGCGTTTTTCCAGCACTATGAACGGCGGCCAAGGACAATGCGTGATCGAGCTCGGACTAAAGATAGATGATTTTGATGAAGGCAACACGATTGACCACATGCGTTTTGTGAGGATCTACGAGCAGGACGATGTGAACTCTCAAACTCCGCGCCTAATATATACCGGATTCGTGTCTCAGTATGTTCCTTTTTTTCGCAACGGTACCGAGGGGGTGCGCTTGGTACTCCTTGGCCTTGTCTCGCTCTTGTCACGTTCTTACTACAAGAGCGGCACAAATTTCACAGTTAGCGCCGCCGGAATTGATCCGGCCCAAGTGATGAAAAATATTATTGATCATTTCAATTCCGTCTACGGTGGCAGCTGGATAGGCTATAGCGGCGGGAATGTTGACACGGTTGGTACCAGCGTAACGTATGATTTTGTTGAAATGAAATGGCTTGACGCTTTAAAAAAGGCGCATGAGCTGGCGGGCAGCGATCGTTGGTGGGCTGTCAGGGAAGACGGTCAATTATGGTTTCAGGCTAAGCCAGGCACCCCGACGCACCGCTTCACTCTCGGGCACGATGTAGAGTCTGGTGAGGTAGTAAAAAACAACGAACAAATCATCAATAAATACCAATTGCGCTGGGGAGGCGGACCGACGGTAACCGATTATTCCGACTCAACTAGTATCAGTACCTACGGCACGCGTGAACGGGTAGAAAGCGACCCGAGCATTGGCGACTTAACTACGGCGAATCAAAAGGGGAATCAAACTGTACAAGATAACAAAAACCCAAAAGTACAGGCTAAATTACGGATCAATACTCGTTATGACATCGAGACGATCAAGCCGGGTGATACCTGCTCGGTATTGAATAATAAAAACGGCACGACGCTGTTCCCCACAAATATGCAGATTACGGCTGTTAGCTATAGCCCGGATGGTGTCGACATTGATTTAGAAAATACCCGGACTACGTTCGCGCAAAATTTCGCGGACGCAGTTCAAGAAATAGTCTAATTTTATGGAGGACTTTAAACACAACATGAAAGATCATGATTTACTGATAATGATTCATGCGCTTGTAAATCAAATGAAAAGTTCTCTCGATACTATGATTATTAAGGTTGATCAAAAAGCCGATAAGGTGGATGTGGCAGCCGTAAACTTGCGCGTAGACAACATGGAAAAAAGAATGTTCCGAGTTGAAGAAACTAATCATGAAGACCTCATCCGAAAAGATGAAGTCGGGCGGATTGCTAACTGGGGCTGGCAAGTATGGGCCAAGGTTATAGGAGCAATTTTCTTTCTTATCACTGTTTGGCAAGCGTTTCAAAATACCAATTCAAAACCACCAACCATTCTTGTCCAGATGCCCGATGGTAAAACCACTACAAGCACTAAATAATTTATTTATTTTAATAAAAATATGAACGAAGAACAGCAAAAAATATACAACGGCGCCCCCGAAGATCCACGCCCGGAAGAAGCCAAGGGACAGGATTTTAGCCACGAAGAAGTGGCAAGCGCTGCGCCGGTAAACTGGGTTGAAAAACCAAAAGAAGAATGGCGTAAATTCCCGACCCGAGATCAAAACGGATCAGGCACCTGCGTGGCTCAAGGTTCTTCAAAAATTCTTGGTGTTGAAAACGTGCTTGAAGAACCAGACCATCCGTTTATTGTTTTTTCTGCCCGGGATATTTACGCGCGCCGGGCGAACAAGCCGGACGATGGAATGTGGGGGCAAGACGCGCTCAATATCTGCTCTAAATTTGGCGCAACCACTGAAGACCGACTACCGAGCCAAAAAATGAGCGACGCGCAAATTAACGCCCCATTTACCCGTACCGAAGAAGATTTGAAAATTGCCGATAAATATCGGGCTGGAGGCTATGTAGTATTTAAAGAAATTTCTATTGACGCTATTGCAGACGTTATCTTGAATAAGGGCAAAGCTGTGCTGCTGTTTATTTTTGCGGAATGGAACGAATGGGTGGATGTGCCAACTGTCAAAAATCCAAACCTTGAACGAGGAAAAGCGCCGATTCGCCACGGGATCGCCGCCGTAGACGCTTTTCTTTACAAAGGCGAAAAAGCCTTATTGATTGATGACTCGTGGGGCAAATTCTACGGCTTAGAGGGCCAGCGTATTTTGACCGAGAGCTGGATCAAGGAACGTGTATATTTTGCCGGGTATTTGCTTGATTTAAACAATAAACGAGAAGAAGCGGAACCGGTGCCGCCAAAACCAAAATATAACTTTACCCGGCCGTTATCGTTCGGAGTTACTGGCCCGGATGTGGTGAACCTGCAAAATATGCTGAAATTTGAAGAACTGTTCCCGCAGAAAATTACCTCCACCGGCAAATACTTGGAGCAAACCGCCAAGGGTGTTAAGCAGTGGCAAATCAAGCACGGTATTATAGATTTTGCGAATGAAAAAGATGTGCGAAAAGTACGTTTTGGCGAAAAATCTATCAAATTAGCTAACCAGCTTTATTCTTAAAATTACTATATGATAAAATTTTTGTACAAATTTTTCTTGTGGTTATATTTTAAAATTTTAGAACTAAAAGAAAAAATAAAAACACTCTGGTATCGATTGCCTTTGTGGCTGCGCCAGACCATCGTGGAAGCGCTCGAAGCGGCCGTTGCCGTCGGAGCGACGTATACGCTTAGTTTTATAAGCGGCGAGCATAGCTTTGACGTGCAAGCGTTAACCGCTGTCATGATCAAAGCGATACTCAAGAGCTTGCGGGCCAATCCGAACATTCCGATTAAGGATTATGTGAACGATCAAAAAAATGGTTAATTAAAAAATCCCCCTGATTATGGGGGATTTTATTTTATATATTAGCGAAAGATAGCATTTAACAATTTAAAAACCAGGGTTAAAATCTGAGGGAGTAGAACGACCGTTATTAGCCCGATGATCAGCCATTTATATCTTTGCCACACATTTTTCTCAGGTAGAGCTTTTTTCCCCAACTTTAAATTATTAAACGAAATAATTAAAAAGTTTCCCTGAGGAGATCCGGTTGCTGTAAGTGGAGCCCCGTTCCTACTATGGGCAGTAAACGAAAGTGTTTGCGGCGGCTTGTTAGCGAGCACGAGATATATTATGCCCGGGATAATACCAAAGCAGAATAAAACCAAAGCTACGAGACAACTAGGCTTTTGCGCCTCAATATTATTCTGAAAAGTTACGGAATCATCGCTTTTAGAAGTAACTTGCCAGCGGCTATGTTGTGCCGCCATGAATTCGACGAATTCTTTAATTTTGTTTTCGCTGATTGTTTCCTCCATATTTTTACTATTCAATAGTTTGCCCGTCGGTTAGATGAAGTCTGGTAATTATTGGATTTTTTACTTTTGTTGCCTGCTCAAAAGAAAAAAGATTAAAGGTGGCAACGTACATTTGGTCCGGGTTGATTTTTTCTTGAATAATACCGGAAAAAATGTTGTCAATTTCTGATTTAGAATAATTAAATTGTCCGGTTGGTTCATTGTAATTATTGAGTAATTCTACACTAAAATCAACGGCATCAATGGTCTTTTGACTAATATTTTTAAACGCTACATATAGTTCCGGTGTTCCGGTGTTATTGTCTTTTAATTCTACTCCTTTAATTTCTATAAAATCAGATACTGCAAGCGTTTTTACTGTGGAGGTTGCTTGTGTGGTGGCATTATTGACTCTACTTGCTCCATTAGGGCGCATCATCTTAGAAAAGAAAACAGAAAGTAAAAACAACACTACTAAAATAATAAAAATATTATACTTAGCAAAAAACCCCTTGGAATTATTGCCGCAGTGTAGACATTTTTTCGTTAAACTATCAATTTCACCCCGACACTTTGAACATTGTTTTTTTGCTTCCTCCATACATTTGCTATTTAAAATAAAACTGAATAGGCGATATTACGATCAAAATAGGGGTATGTCAAGGCCCTAGGCTACTTTTACCACCCCCGTATAAAAAAATCAAATAGCATGGTATTTGACAGCGTCCAGGCGCTTTGATTTAATTAACGAGACTTTTTTAACTCTTAACTCAAAAATATGAAAAAAGCAGGAGGGTTTTTAGCCGGTTTAGTGTTGACCGTAGTGGCGAGTTTTGGATTGTTCGCTCCGGCGACAATGGCCGCAACTTCGCCCTACTACGTCAATACGTCTAAGGTTATGGTAAAGCGCCCGGCTGCCGCGGTAGTGATCCCGGTTGGAGCGACCGCACAGTGCAAAGATAATACCTACAGTTTCAGTAAGACGAGACGCGGCACTTGCTCTCATCATGGGGGAGTGAAGAAATGGTTATAAATTGATTCGAACAAAAGCCCTTTAATCGGGGCTTTTTTTATTTATCCACCGCGGCACATTTCAGCGCGCTCTTTTTTATGGTATACTGCGATTGCTTGATACTTGTTGATTCTTACCTACTCTTGACAGTTGCCGCGACAACAAGTATACTCTCTCGTTACAATATATTAAGGCCCTTTTTAAGACACAAAACGCATGGCAAATAGTTTTTTAAAACTGTCCATTCGTTTTTTGTTTTATATAAACAAAATCAAAACCCCCGTATTTAACGGAGGTTTTGAACGACTTATTTGGTGGAATCAGTAGCGTCAACTACTGGTTCTTTTTTTACGCGGACTTTGTCCACGTTAAAACAGAACGCGCGCTTTCCAACTTGTCGGGCATAAAGCCTGACTCCGTTGCGAAGCGTGATCCACGGGCGGCATATCATAGCCATAGACCGTGATTATCCGGAACTTAAGTGCGTCCGGCGGGCGGTAGCACCGGGAACTTTAAATTTGGATAAAAAAGACCACCAAAGGCGACTATCCTGCTCCCGACTTGTTTAAGGTCGTCGGCAGAGTTCTAGCTCCCGACAAACCGAGGTTTGGCAGGATAGCTCCCTTTGATGGGTGTCCATATTGGAAACTTCGGACACAGTTCGCCTTTTCCCGGCTAGAAACGGAAAAAGTAAATTGTTTAAAAAATCTTTTAGATTATATGCAAGTTGTTATGAGGTTTTCATTTATTATTATTTGGCTACATCGCTGGTCGTCTTTTCGAGAACAAAAATAGTATAGCATACTCAAAACACTAGATATAGTGTTTTTATCCACAGTTTGACCACAAGAGATATTTTTTATCATTATTATTCGTCAATTTTTATTTACAAAAGATTTGACTAGACAGTGCTATTTTTGGTAAAGTCGCCCGTTGCTAAACTAGTCAGCAACAAAAAAATTTAATTCATCTGCCCGAAAGGGAGCCGTGCAAACGGTGCTTTGAACAGATGGGTCTACTAAGCCGCCCAATTTAATTTGGGGGGTTTAGTATGTGTGTGCTATTATATTTCGCAAGGCGCAAGCCCCAAGAGCACCCCGACCTGTTAGGTTTCAAAGCCGAGCAGTAACCGGGGTGTTTTTTTATGAAAATACAGGAGGCGACAACGAAATATCTTTACTATTTACAATTTGACCAGCAAGCCCGGCCAATTACTTTGAAGAACCGAACCAATGAAATGAACCGCCTCATCGCGCGGTGGTTTAACATGGAAGTCGAAGATATTTTGCCTGAGCACGTCCAAGAGATGAAAGAGGAAATGCAAAAGCGCGGCTGCTCGCCGGGGTATATTCGCAAAATCTTGCAAACCGTCCGCGGCTTTTTCCGCTACCTAAAAGAAGATTTAAAACTCCCAGTCCTTGAAACATACGAAATAAAAATACCTAAACAAAAAAAGGGAATAGTCAGCTATTTAACGATGGACGAGGTAAAAACTTTGTTCACCTATCAGCCGGGCAATATTTTCATGTTTCGCCTCATGGCGTGGATCATGCTTACACTAAGCTCCGGCACTCGTTCATGCGAGAGTCTAGGGCTACAACGCACGAAGATCGAGCGGCAGTATTTTATTTTCAACGGCAAACAGACAGAGGTGTATTTTTCTAACATCGAAGGCAAGGGTGGGCTACAGCGCAAAATCTTCATTCAGCCGTGGGCCATGGAATGGCTACAAGCCTACTGGTCACTACGTAAGGACAACCACCCGGCGGCGTTCGTCAATCACTGCACGAACAAGCTAGGCCAGAAAACGCATGCGTGGCGATATGAAGATCTGCGCTACTCGCTCAAGAGTATCAGCCAGCTAGTTGGTAGGGGAGTGACCACGCACGAATTGCGGCGCACCGCTTCCACCTTGTCACATTTCAACGGCCTAGGGGTGATGGACGTTAAAAACTTTTTAGGCCACCAGTCGCTGCAATATACTGATCGTTATTTGGGCGTAGACTATAGCCGCCTCGCGTTACAGCTTCATCAATTCGTGAAATACGACGGAATGGTCGCGCCAAACGTGACCATAAAAAATAGCTGGGCGCTGCTTCTCGGATACGATAAATGCCAAGGGTGCGGAACGACCGAGCGGCCACATTCGGCAAAAGGATTGTGTCATCGGTGCTATATGCACCAGCGAAATCATAGTTGACAAAGATTGATAAAAATAATATAATTATACTACTATAAATAATACTGATAATATGCGAGAACTTAAATTCAAAGCCTATCACAAAACCAGAAAAATAATTTTGCCCGTGATTAAAATTAAATGGTTTGGCGAAAATATGTTTGAGGTTACAGTAAAAGAACCGGAGCATGGGGGTGAATATTTGTGGCTTTACCATGAAATAGAGCTCATGGAGTACCTCGGGGAAAAAGACAAAAATGGTAATGAGGTTTATAGCGCCGACATTTTAGAAGATTCATCGGGAGAAATTGAAGTAGTCAAGTGTGCAGAAGGTTGGACTGATGAAGAAATAAGGTGGATTGGGTATGGAACATTTGATAAAATTAGTAATTATTCAGTTGTTGGCAACATTTACCAAAACCCTGAACTACTAAAATAATATGCCAAAAATAAAATCAAAATTTAAAATTGAAGCCCGAGAAAAAGAGCAGGTTATGATTAAAAAACTTTACTTAACAGGGGAGTATAGTATCCGCGATCTAATGGCTGTTTTTAAACGCTCTCAACAGTTCATATACAAGGCGCTGAACTTATCCACAGAAAAGAGTTGACAAAGAATACTAAAAATAATACACTATAAATATCAAAATAAAGTTAATTCACTTACACCACTTGACCGCTTCGGCTGTGCGTAGTAAAGTAAATGTACTTTAAAAATTATCTAGCGGGTTTTGTCCGGGCAGCCTAAACTGCCTAGAAGAGAGCTAGAAAATATACTTCTTTTGAACTTCGCTCATGGGGTTCGATTCCAAGTCCCCGAGCAAAAAAACAACCCCGAATTAGTCGGGGTTGTTTTAATTTCTAATTTTTTAAAAATTTAGGCCTGTACATCTACCCGCGCCGACCCACCACCGTCACACGTAATAGGGAAGCTACCTACATTTTGTAATTTAATAATAGCAAAATCATAGGGAGCCAATTTATACGAAGCTACGCCAATTCCCAGGGTATGCGTTTTGTTATCTCGATTATCAAGCATAAACGAATTACCCTTTTTGATACTCAGAGTGCCCGGCGTACCGGAACAATTGATAAATTGAAATCGGGCCCCTGCCGCTCCATAGGTACTCAGTGCCGCAGAATAATTTTTTGTAGGGGCTGTCACCACTTTTCCGGCCGCTGTTTTGGTAGTTTCTACGCCAGGCTCTACGATAGCCGAGACGGTCAAGCCGTCAAAGCGATCGCTAATCGTGGTCGCCGTACTGGTGGAAACCGCAGATTCATCTATACCTTTCTCATATTCCGGCATACCTGTTTCTTGAGCGCACCCTGCTCCCAGCAACACCAGGGGCGCGAGCATCAACACTCCAATCCAAACAGCGCTATTTTTCATACTTATAATTAAATAAATTAAAACGTACCTAAAAATATTAATTATAAACACGTTTATTCATTTACCTTTAGCATTGCAGAGCCACCACCGTCACAGGTAATAGGGTACTGCCCGGCTTTCTGTATTTTTATAACCATAAAACCATACGGTTTTATTGAATAATCCGCCTTGCCCACCTTTATACCATGAGTTTCGTTATCGCGGTTATCAAGCATAAACAAATTGCCGCTTTTCAGCGATAATGATCCCGGCGTACCGGCACAGTTAACGAATTGAAACCGGGCTCCGCCCCCATACCGATTCAGGGCAGATGAATAATCTTTCTCATTAACTACCACTTGTTCAATAGCAGTAGCCGCCTTCTTCTGAGCACTCAAACGCAGCATTTCATTACGGCGACGTTCTGCCAAACGTTCGGCCCATTCTTCTTTACCTGGTTCCGCTACCACCTCGTAGACCTTTTCATTAATGCCAACTTTGACATAATACAATAGATCCCCGGGCAAGGAGTGTTCCGCGGCTCCAGCCACACCACCCACCAACAACACCGCTAACACGAAAAAAGACAGAGCAAATTGCGGCGCCTTGAACCGCTGTGCCAGATGCCCTAGCCAACTAAAAAAGTCTGCCGTATTGGCAGCTTTAAGCTCTAGGGGAGGATTCTTCTCTATAAATTGAGCTATATTTTTTCGTATAGCCTGTTGTCGCTGTGGCGCCAAGATCACTTTATTTTTCGCCGCTTTCAAAGTATTAAGCCAGGAATTCATACAAATTAATCAACTATATATTCACGTAATAATTCTAACGCCCGGTGAATTTTTACCGACACATTATTGGGCGTGATCTCCATAATCTGCGCAATTTCTTTGGGTTCAAACTCGTCAATATAGCGTAACGTAATCAGCTGCCTAGTGTCTGGCGGTAATTTTTCTAAGACAGTTCGTATTTCATCACTTACTAACAGCGCCTCTATTTTCTTATACCCGTCAAATCGCGGTTCAAGGCCGGGGGAGTTAGAGAGCACGGCTTCTAAACTAGCTTCTTTACGCTTGCGGCTTTCGTCGATAATCAAATTTCCGGCCACCCGATACAAAAAAGCTTTTAGGTTGTCTACTTCTTTTCCCTGGCGCAGATATTCCCAGGTTTTCATAAACGTTTCCTGGACCAACTCTTCGGCTCTCGCTTCTGAAAAAACCCGAAAAAAAACATGACGGTAGAGCGCTGCCGCATGCTTATCATAAGCGTCCAAAAAAAGTTTTTCCCGCGCAGAACCCATACTATTTGACGAAACAAACGCCTTAATCTTACAGACTGTTGATTATCAGTTTTTGCAAACCTTACTGAGTATAACACCGTTCGCTTGTCTGTCAAAATTTTTAAGCTAGGATTAGCCTTGTATGTCTAAAATTAACCAAAAATAACGTTGACTTTAGACGTAAAATGGCATACAGTTGTCTCATAGTAATTTTAATATGTATGTCGCACTCCGCCATTCGCTGCCCTCACTGCCAGAAAGAAATTGAACTCACTGAAACACTCACCGGACAGATAAAATCCGAGCTCCAAAACGAATTTTCGGCCAAAGAACGGGCTCAAAGTGAATTAATTGCCAAAAAAGAACAGGCTCTCAGCCAAGAGCGAACTCGATTAGAACAAGAGCGCCTCCAATTGGAGGGACGAATCGAAGAAAAAGTCAAAGCCGAAAAAGAAAAGCTCTTGGTTATCGCCCAAGAAAAAGCCCAAGAAAAACTAGGGTTAGAATTACAGGATCTGAAACAGCAAAAAGCCGAACGTGATCTGCAATTAGAAATTGCACGAAAAAATGAATTAGCCTTGCGTGCTGAAGCGCGCCTACTCGAAGAAAAAACCAAAAATCTTGATCTGGAACTGGAACGACGCCTAGACAGCGAACGTAAAAAAATCGAAGAAAAGCTAAAAGACCAGCAAAGTCAGCACCTAGAAGAACGCTTGCGGGGGATGCAAGAAGAATTCCGTAAAAAAGAATTGGAAAAAGACAAACAAATGGAAATACTGAAACGCTCGCTCGACGAAGCCCAGCGTAAATCAGCCCAAGCATCCATGCAGATTCAAGGCGAAGTCCAGGAAGCTGATCTAAAACGCTTACTTGAAACCCATTTCCCGCTCGACACGATCAGTGATGTCGCTACCGGTATCAAGGGAGCGGACTTAATCCAGACCGTAAAAACGCAATTTGGCCAAACCGGCGGCGTCATACTGTGGGAATCAAAGAACACCAAACAATGGAGTAACGAATGGATCAAAAAAATGAAAGGGGATCAGGGCCTGTCGGGGGCCGATATTTGTATGCTGGTATCAAAAGTCTTGCCCGATGGCATGAGTACGTTTGGGTGCATAGACGGAATCTGGGTACTGGATGCCCAATACGCAATTCCGGTCACCTCAATGCTGCGCCAGCACCTGATTCAATTGTACCAAACCAAAAACTCACTACTCGGCCAAGAAACTAAAAAGGATTTTTTATACGAATACATCTCCAGCTCGCAATTCAAAACTCGTTTTGAAAACATCATCATGGGATTCAAGAGTTTAAAAGAAGAATTGGAAACCGAAAAACGATCTATGCAGCGTATCTGGAGCAAACGCGAAAAAGAAATCGAACGAGTTATTATGAATACCTCGGGTATGTATGGTGATATGCAGGGGATTATCGGCGCGAGCCTGCCCACGGTACCCACGCTAGAACTAGAAACCGAACCAACTAATCTCACCTTATTATAATAACACCTTTCACAACGGCGATTTATTCTATATGCAAAAAATAGCTCTTACTTTCGCTGCTATTGCACAACTGGTTAGTTCATTTTTTTCTCCTGGCCTCACTCCTGCAAACCCCGTGGTCCCTCAAGGCACCGTTACCACCTCGACACCAATCATTGCTTCAACAACCATTAAAAAAATCATTAAAAAACCTCTTCCACCTATCAATACAAAAACAAAAAATCTCCCAGCCGTAGTGGAGCTAAAAGTGCCGGATAAAAAAATCGTACCTAAACCGATCCTATCAGAAAAATCCGAACCGTTTACGACGAGTACCAGTAAAGGACATATAAAAGATCTAACGATTCAGGGTGTTCTTAACTGGACCAATCAAGCCCGCCGCGATAATGGAGCATCGCCCCTGCTCCGCGCCAGCTCTGTCTTAAACGAAGTAGCGGCCAAACGCTTGCAGGATATGTTTGATAAACAATATTTCGCCCACGTTTCACCGACTGGTGTAAACCCATCGGACCTAGCTACAAAAGCCGGTTATACGTATATCGCTTTTGGTGAAAATATCGCGATGGGTATCTATGCCGATGACCAAGACCTGGTAGACGCCTGGATGCACAGCCCGCATCATCGCGACAATATTTTAAATAGGCATTACCACGAATTAGGCGTGGCAGTGGGGCATGGCATGTACCAAGGCAAGGATACGTGGATCGCAGTACAAAATTTCGGCACCCCGGCCACAGCCTGCCCCGAATTAGACGAATCATTAAAAAAAGATATTGATAAATTAAATAAAACCATCAGCGCTCTTCAGGTGCAGATCGATCAAGCCCACACTGAATTATCCGCCTTCTCACCTCAAACCTCTGCGGAAGTAGCGGAGTATAACGCGAAAGTAACTGCCTACAACAACCTAGTTAATGATAAAAAAATTCGTAATTCTGAACTTAGTTCATTAATAAAATCCTATAATACGAAAATTGACGCGTATAATAAATGTATTAAAGGTTAAAATTGTCGTTATATGTCGTATATTGATGCCTGGTTGAATAAAATTACCATGTACCGCTTGGTGCTGTATTGTCTTGGAGCCGAAGCGCTGAGCGCTTTTATAGTGGGATTTAGCGGCCTCATCGCCTACCCAGGTTTTACCCTAGTATTTTCTTTAGCGTGGATACTGGCAGTATGTTTAGGGGGTAATTGGATTTTTGCTAAATTATTTCGAGCGCCCTCCAACCTAGAGTCCACCTTAATTACGGCCGGTATCTTGTTTTTTATCATGTCTCCGTCACTCGGAGGAGCAGAGACGGTCTATCTAACTCTCGCTGGATTGTTGGCTATTACTTCCAAATACCTCCTAGCAATACGCCACAAACATATTTTTAATCCAGCGGCACTAGCCGCAGCCTTGCTTGGATTTACATCCGCAGGTGGAGCGATTTGGTGGGTAGGGACTCCGTACTTGTTACCTTTTACTTTAGTTGGAGGGCTATTGATAGTGCGTAAAATCAGGCGGGAAGCCTTATTTTTGGCCTGCGTGGGCACGAGTATTGTGGTCGTAGCTATATTGGGCCTAATGAACCATACCAGTCTAACTGATATTCTTATTCAACATTTTTTCTCCTGGCCCATTATCTTTTTTGCTTCGGTCATGGTCACCGAACCGCTCACTACGCCACCTACGAAAAAATTACAAATGCTCTATGGGGCGCTGGTTGGTGCGCTGTCTAGCTGGCCACTGCATTGGGGCACAATTTTTTCTACTCCAGAATTATCACTACTCATTGGCAATCTTTTTTCGTATAGTTGTAGCCTGCGTCAACGTTTAACACTCACGCTCCAAGGCAAAAAACTAATCGCTGCTGATACCTACGAATTTATTTTCAATTCCAAATGGCCGCTATCATTTAAACCAGGCCAATATCTGGAATGGACTATTCCACACACAAATCCTGATAACCGGGGTATCCGACGCTATTTCACCATTGCCTCTGCTCCTAGTGAAAAAACTATTAATCTGGGCGTAAAATGCGCGGCTAACATGAGCAGTTTCAAACAAAAATTAGTCAGTCTAGTGCCAGGGGACATCATCAGCGCAGGTCAACTAGCCGGAGATTTTACTCTGCCCACAGATACAAGCAAAAAATTAGTATTTATTGCGGGCGGCATTGGCATTACCCCGTTTCGCAGCATGCTCAAACAACTCAGCGACACTAAAGAAAACCGTGACATTGTCTTGTTTTATAGCAATCGCCGCAGCTCCGACATTGCTTATCAGAATCTCTTAATTGAAGCACAAAAAAATCTGTCTCTTAAAATTGTGCTGCTGCTCTCTGAAGACAAGCAACTGCCTCCATTATGGACCTGTGAAACAGGCCCACTTACGCCAGAGCTGCTCAAAAAACACGTAGCTGATTATAACGAACGCTTATTCTATCTTTCCGGGCCTAATGCCATGGTGGATTGCTATCGTGAATTGTTAAAAACAATGGGTGTGCACGGTCGCTCTGTTCATACCGATTATTTCCCTGGTTTTGCTTAACTATGACTCCATTCAACCTGGCTTTTGAAGCACTTGGAACGCACTGGAGTATTACGATCTGGGATTCTTTAAGCACGGACACGCAAAACGAATTATCGAAACGTATCATAGAAATGTGTCGGGATTTTGATAACACCTACTCTCGTTTTATTAAAACCTCGCTCATTTTCGAGCTAATCAACAAACGGGGAGTCGTAACCGTTCCCCAGGATTTTACGACCATGCTCGCCTGGTACAAAAAATTATATTTTGCTTCTGACAAAAAGCTAAACCCCCTCATTGGTTTTACCCTCAGCGATTTGGGTTACGACGCCGAGTACTCTCTTACCACCCAGCCCATTATACGGCCCACCCCGGATTTAGACGAAGCGGTACAAATTATCGACGCTACTCATATCAACTTATCAGATTCGGTTTTGTTTGATTTTGGGGCGCTCGGTAAAGGTTTTCTAGTTGATAAAATCAGCGAATTATTAAAAAAATTTCCGTTGAAACAATGGTTAGTTGACGGGAGCGGCGACATTAAATACCAAGGGAATCTGGT
>CAZPCV010000019.1:6691-26198 GCA_964585245.1 uncultured Gammaproteobacteria bacterium | reverse complement strand
ACAGGCTGATCTGGCCCGATAGTCCACATAGACGGCCAGGTTTGGCACCTTAACATATCGGGGTGCACCTATAGTGATATAGTTCCAAGTTTTTTCGTCAAAATTGTCTAATTACAATAGATAGGTAACAAAGAGATTTTAATCGGCTTATAACGGAGAACCCGTCAGCTCTACGCCCGTAGAGACCGGTAACCCCGTGGGAAGTCTCCCGACTTAGTCGGGATGACCCCGTAACGACTGACCCGAAAGGGAAGACTTGATCTGCTGCGCAGACAGGTAATACGCCGACTCTTGCCAAAGTCAACCCGAGATTATGCGACTCACGTCCCGACTCAGTCGGGGTTCGCTACGATCCGGAGCAAGAAGATGATATAGTCTACCCCTCTAGAAATAGAGTACCATGTACGATGTCGGCTCATCGCATCCTGGGGCTGGAGAAGGTCCCAAGGGTTTGGCTGTTCGCCAATTAAAGCGGTACGCGAGCTGGGTTCAGAACGTCGTGAGACAGTTCGGTCTCCTATCTGTTGCGGGCGTTGAATAGTGAGAAGGCTCACTCCTAGTACGAGAGGACCGGAGTGGACGAATCTCTAGTGTACGAGTTGTTCCGTCAGGAGCATTGCTCGGTAGCTATATTCGGCACGGATAAACGCTGAAAGCATCTAAGCGTGAAGCCGTCTTCAAGATAACTATTCGTCATAGACCCCTTGTAGACTACGAGGTTGATAGGCTCTACGTGTAAGCATCGTAAGATGTTGAGCGGAGGAGTACTAATCGGTCGAGCGCACTACGAAAGCACCAAGCGTGCTTTGCGAAGATTACGCTATATATTCTATTGTTTGAAACACATTACACTGAGTACAGTGTCTAGGTGCCTTGAGCGAGGGGGTCACACCCGATCCCATCCCGAACTCGGCAGTTAAGCCCCTCAGCGCCCATGATAGCTTTTTAGCAAAAGTAGGCCGGCGCCTGGACACTGTACTCAGTTTTTTATTTGTTTAAAAAATACAGCTATTTTATAGCTGTATTTTTATTTAAAGATACTGTCAAACAATATTTGATTTGAAATTGCTTGATTGACGAACACGGTGCAAACTGTTACAGTATTTCCAAATCGAGGGCGCTTTTTTATCTATTTTTAAGCGAAAAATGACGAATCCTCTCATCAAAAAAACGATTGAGTACGTCAAGAAAAAATTAGCTACCGAAATCGGTGGTCATGATTGGTATCATACTGAAAGAGTTCTTAAAATGGCTACCCAGCTACAAGCTCTCGAAGGAGGGAATTTGCAGATTATACAATTGGCGGCTCTGTTGCATGATGTGGGGAATTATCGGGATGGAAATTTTAATGAAAAAAAATGGGCGCTGGTAATTAAAGCGACGATGGATATTTTGGAAATTGAACCATTGATACAGCAGCGGATTTTGGAAATTATCGAAGAAGCACAATTTAACGGCGCAGACACTATTGTACCATCTACCATTGAGGGAAAAATTTTTCAGGATGCCGAGTGGTTGGATTGTTTGGGGGCGATCGGAATAGCGCGGGTATTTGCCGAGGGCGCCAGGTTCAAACGGGTGATATATGATCCCAAACGTAAAGTCCGCCATAATCTGACAAAGCGTGATTTTCAGCATCACAAGCAAGAAGGTACGAGCCTCCACTATTTTTATGAAAAATCACTTCACTTACCTGGACTAATGAATACAGGCGCTGCCCGGGCTATAGCCGCACAACGGGCAGAATATATTAGGCATTTTGTGGCTGAGTTTTTGGCAGAATGGAAAGGGGAAAAGTAGTGATTTTAACAACTTAATTTCCTCAAAGAACTTTTAATTTAATTCAATTTAATACGTTATGAGTCTGCCCTTTTTACTTTTTTTGGCTGGTATCTTCGGCGCCTTGCTGGGGCTGGGTCGAGAAAATAGTAATCGGGAAGAAGATACCACCAGTGGTATCAGAACGTTTTCTCTCACGTCGCTCATGGGTGGAATAGCGGGCGTTTTTTATCTGGCAGACAAGATGCCCCTCGTAGCTCTGTGTATGGCTGCAGTTTCGGGGCTTATTATTGCGTACTATGTAGTGGGGTCGCTGATTACCAGGCATCCGGGCATGACCACCGAAATATTATTGCTCTATACCTTCTTTTTGGGATTTTTGACGGTATCGGAACTAATGCCGATCCAACTTATAGTGGCCTTGGTGGTGGTGGCGATCTTAATTGTGTCGTTAAAAGAACAAACTAAAAAAATTGCTCTCGGCATTTCGACGGGAGAAATGAGATCGTTTATTGTGTATGCCGTACTGGCGCTGGTGGTGTTGCCTTTTTTGCCGAATACGTCTGTGCAGTTGGGTAATTTGCCTGGCTTGAATGAAGTATTAGAAGGGTTTAATTTAGAGCTGGGTTCGCTCGCGAGTTTGGAATTATTGAATCCGCGCACCTTGTGGTTTATCGTTGTCTTAATTACCGGTATTGATGTAGCCGGGTATGCGTTGGGGCGGTTTTTGGGGGATAAGAAAAGTTCGCTGGTTACCAGCTTGATCGGCGGCATGGTGTCGTCTACGGCCACGACTCAGGCGTTGGCTCAGCGCAGTTTGCGTTCTCAGGCGGTAAATGGATTGGTGGGGTCGGCGATCGTAGCTAATATGGCCAGCTTTTTTCAGATTTTTTTATTATTAGCCCCGCTTAACCGCACTCTCCTCAAAACTATCGCTCCGGTAGTATTTGTCTTGATTGTCGTATCATTTTTGGTTGCTTTATTTTTCTTGTCTCGTCACCAACAGGAAACGGCGGCAATTACCGGAGTGGCCGATGACGTACAGAAAGAACGTAAGATTTTTTCTCTCAAATCCGCATTAAAATTTGCCGTATTAATAACGGTTATCAAGATTTTGACAAAAGTATGTTTGGCTTTGTTTGGGCAGGCCGGGTTCGTGTTTAGCTCTGTGCTCGCGTCGTTGGCTGGGCTAGACGCTGTTCTAATTAACTTAGCCGAAGCGGCAGGCAGAACCGTCGCATTACCGACAACGGCCTTAATTTTCCTTCTGATTAATGCAACTAATTTGATTAGCAAATCCGTGTACGCGGCCGTACAAGGCAGCCGCAAATTCGCACTACGTCTCGCTGTAGCGATGCTTATAATAATTAGTAGCAGTGTTGCCGGGTATTTATTATTACTCTAAGTTAGAGGTATGGACCGAAATTTAGCGCTGGAATTTGTCCGAGTTACCGAAGCGGGGGCGGTAGCTGCAGCAGCCTGGATGGGACGAGGGGATAAAATTGCGGCAGATCAGGCGGCGGTAGACGCGATGCGCCAAAGATTTAATGAGATAAATTTTTCCGGGGAAATTATTATTGGTGAAGGAGAAAAAGACGAAGCTCCGCAGCTGTATGTAGGCGAGAGAGTTGGTTTGGGCGGGGGGCCCGAACTAGATATTGCCATTGATCCTCTGGAATGTACCGATAGTGTGGCAAATGGCGTGCCTAATGCGATTTCCGTAATTGCTACCGGTGCCAAAGGTTCGCTTTTTCATGCGCCGGATATGTATATGGAAAAAATTGCTTGTGGCCCCAAAGCCAAAGATGTTATTGATTTAAATCATAGCCTAGAAGATAATATTGCTGCCGTTGCCACAGCGCTTAATAAAAAAATTTCGGAAGTGGTGGTTTTAATGTTGGATCGGCCGCGACACGAAGAAATAAAGAAAAAAGTACGCGCAGTGGGTGCGCGAGTGCGATTAATTAGTGATGGCGATGTGGCGGGGGCGATCGCTCCGTCGTTGCCTGAATCGGGTATAGATTTGCTCTATAATATTGGGGCGAGCGCCGAGGCAGTATTAGCCGCAGTAGCGATAAAATGCTTAGGTGGGGGGTTTCAGGCCCGCTTGGCACCTAAAGATGATAAACAGCGGCAGGTTTTGAAAGATATGGGGATAAATAATATTGAAAAGATATTAACGATTGAGGATTTGGCCAAAGGTGAAGAATTAACTTTTACTGCCACGGGCGTAATTGACGGTCCTCTGTTGCGAGGAGTACGGTATGGTGACGGGTACGGCATAACCTATTCAGTGGTGATGCGTGTTAAAAGTGGTACGATTAGATTTTTGGAAACCCGGCATCGTTTAGTTTAAAATGTATGTTTAAATCAGAAAGACGCATAGAAATGGCGAAACCTCCAGAAAAAAACGAGCTTAGTTATGAGGCTGGGGTAGAAAGAATACTGCAAATGGTAGAGCAAAAATTGTCTGATGCGGAATTGGTAGTGGTGGGTATAATCGGTGCTACTGCCCATGTGGGCAAAACGTACTTGGCTAAAGATTTATATGGACGCCTTTCTGAGCTAGGAATTCCGACTGTTTTTTATAAATCAGATGAACCAGCGCAAGTTTCAAGCCGAAATTTGACTCGTTTAAATGACATAAAAGAACAGTACGGAAAGCAGCAGGGCGTGGTGGTGCTGGAGCAGCTGGGTTGGGGTGCACATGATTTTTCTGCCGAAAACCAAGAGCGCGCCGATTTGAGAATGTCAGTGTTAAAAAAGCGCATAAACGAAGATGTGGGAGGCAGGAAACATGTGAAAATTCTAGTAGGAATTGGGGGTAAAAATATGGCACCAATTCCGCCCGAAAATATAAAAATTGTTGATGTTCTCATAAGAAATGAGTTTGCGAGTAGTAAAGGAAAAATTATTTAAAAGTATTAAGTGATATGTCTGAATTTAGAAGAAGTGGAGTAAGCAGTAACGAAGCTGATGTGGGGTGCGAGCGAAAATAATAGGTATTTTTATGGTGAAAAAAGTCGACAGGCCGCTGACAGGATCTTGGACGCGGTTGCAGAAAGTTCTGGTCGTACCTACGTCAGCATCTATTCTCATGGGGAAAAAGAAGGTTTCTTTTCTTCGGAAAGAAAAAGTAAACATATTAAAATAACGTTTCGTCGGATACTCGTGCGGAATCTTTGCCGGTAGGAGTGTTATTACCCAACAATGTAGAGCGCTATGTATAGTTTATTTTTTATGTAATTTGTATGTCACAAAATTTTTCCACCATTCAAACGTTGCTGGGTAGCGACGCCGAATATCTGTTAAATTTTGCTAATCCTAAAATTCCCAAAGAGCGGTTACAGTTGCCTGGCCCAGATTTTATCGACGAAGTATTCGACATTTCCGACAGATCGGGCAAAGTACAAGAAAATTTGAAACGCATGCGTGATGCTGGACGTTTGAAGGGAACGGGTTATGTATCGATTTTACCGGTGGATCAGGGTATAGAGCACTCGGCCGGAGCCAGCTTTGCCAAAAATCCGGATTATTTTGACCCCGAAAATATTGTTAAGTTAGCGGTAGAAGGCGGATGTAATGCGGTGGCCTCTACGCTAGGTGTTTTGGGCATGGTGAGTGGTAAATATGCGGACAGAATTCCGTTTATTATGAAATTAAATCATAATGATTGGTTGCGGTATCCTAATGATTACGATCAAGTGATGTTTGGTAGTGTAGAGCAGGCCTATAATATGGGAGCAGCGGGAGTAGGCGCCACCATTTACTTTGGTTCGAGCGAATCGAAACGCCAGATTCAAGAGGTGAGCGCCGCATTTGCCGAGGCTCATCGACGTGGTATGTTTACGGTATTGTGGTGTTATTTACGTAATAACGGCTTCAAAGCAGAAGGGATTGATTACCACGATGCAGCAGATCTCACGGGGCAAGCTAATCATTTGGGGGCAACGCTTGGGGCGGATATCGTGAAGCAGAAATTACCCCTTAAAAATGGGGGGTACAAGGCGCTGAATATGGGTGATAAAAAATTTGGCAAGTTTGATGAACGCATGTATACGGAATTATCGAGCAATCACCCGATTGATTTGTGCCGGTACCAGGTGGCGAACGGGTATATGGGGCGTGTGGCGCTTATTAATTCGGGCGGCGAGAGCGGCAGTGATGATATTAAAGATGCGGTGTTTACCGCGGTGGTAAATAAGCGAGCCGGCGGCATGGGGCTGATCTTGGGCCGCAAAGCGTTTCAAAAACCGCTGGCCGAAGGAGTAAAAATTTTAAACGCCGTGCAAGATGTGTATTTGTGTAAAGAAATAACAACAGCTTAATTTGTTTGTACTATGACAGAAACATTTTCTAGAGAAAAAATAGCTCGAGAAGCGGAGGTAAACGAATTGCTGCAAGCTATTAATCCCGAAAGACAGCAAGGAGCGTTTAACGTGATTTTGTTAAGAAAAATTTTTAATGAGAATCCCTTATTAAAAAATAACAAAGCCGTTGAATTGCAAGTATGTCATAAAAAATCTGGGGAAACCCGGTTTGTTGTGTGGCAAGACGAAGATTTTAAAATGGTTAGTGGCACTGAGTCGGGGCAGAAAAAGAACAGCTGGTCTTTTCCACAAACTCAGGACGAGTTAGATGAATGGAAGTTAACAGAATTGAGTTTTAAAAATTTACGTAAATTTTTATTGGGGCAATCTGGATCTATGGATGAAAAGTCGGCCAAACAAATGGCGGATTATCAGGGGGCGGTTATGGCCATAAATGGAATTTTGTCCGAAAAAAGAAAATCGTCTGAAGCTGACGAAGTGGAGGCGCCGCTCACCACAGAAGAAGAAGGCATTGTGCGCTATTTTTATCAAATATTTGGGACACCTGGGGTATCGTCCGAGCTGCAAGGAGATAAATTAGTTTTAAAAAATATTGGTAAATTTAGTGTCGACGGCTTAAAAACCGATGCCCAAAAAATATCCGAGATTGTGAGGATGGATATGGTTTTGAGAAAAGCCCTGGGTCGATTGGCTGCTTCGCGGCGACCGGATGCGTCGGTTTTTGCGGATTTTTTGAAAAAAAATGGCATCTGCAAAATTTCATTACCAAATGATACCAAAAGAGATAAGTCGTACGAGGTCGCAATTTATATTGCCCGTATGAAGCGATTGTAAAAACTCTATATTTTTTTTGAGAGTTTTTTGATAATGTAATTTTTTAAATATGCCAGAGCACAGAATGCGCCCCGGAGAGGAACTTGTGCAAGATCATCAAGAATGGACAAAACACCTTAATCCGGAAAATCAAAAAGGCAATTTTAACTTAATCGGTTTAAAAAATTTGGCCGATTCATACCCGGCTTTGAAGGATCCGAACATGCTATTGTTGCGAGTTGAAAATAAAAATGGCGAAAGTCGTTGTATTGTGTGGCAGGATGGAGAATGTAAAATGGGTGATATGCAAATTAGAAAAAATCGCTTGATAGCGGAAGAAAATGATAGCACGCCACAAGCTGAAGCTGAAGAATGGCAACCGGGTAGGAATAGATTTGCTTTCGATCAAGAAGCTCTAAAACACTGGCGGCTAACCACCGATAGTTTTGAAGCTTTGCAAAAATTTGTTGCAGGCCAACACGGTGAGCTATTGCAAAATCAACAAGCAGTGGAGCCGGAATTAAAGCCAGGTAGTAAACCGCGTGATCCCGAGAGTGATTATAGGGCTTGGGTGGCGCTGCAAAGAATTGCTGGGGCAGAGTGGTATAGTTCGTCAGAAGCCGAGGCTGAAAAAATGGAGCAAATGGTGGCGCAGCGCCTGGCAGAATTGTTATCGATGCCTTTTGTCACAAAAAAATACATCAATAAAGATAATAGATTGTCGTTTTCTCCAATAACAACGTGGTTCATACAGGCGGTAAAAAATTGTCTAGAAGAATGCGGCTTTGATTGCTCGGTACCAGAGGGGATGTCTACGGGCAGTTCTTTGTTGTTAACAGATAAAAAAATCGACCAGCTACTAAAAAAGGTTCTGCAATTAATGGACGAGAAAACCGGTAAAACAGCTAAATTTTATCAGCAAATTATGGCTGGTGGAGAGCTTTCTTTGCAGCTTCCGGCCATTGTCGAGCCAAATAAACTTCATCAGATTGTGATTATAAAAAAATAGAATGTCGGCCAAATTTATTTAATATTCCTGATTTTTGTTCTAAATCTGTCAGATAAAACTTGACAGATTTTTTTGTATATATTATGCTTGTTTTAGCAAAAATATGCAAATAGATATTTTAAAAAAATTAGGATTTTCTGACAAATTTGCGACAATTTATCTGGCCTTATTAAAATTGGGGCCATCTTCGGTGCGCAAATTGGCCGAAAGTGCCGCCCTTAATCGTGGAACAGTCTACGAGGGTTTAAAGTGGCTGCAAGAACAAGGTTTGGTAGATTATTACGAAAAAGATTCCAAGCAGTTTTTTGTGGCCGAGGATCCGGAGCGTCTATCGTCGTTGGTAGAAAAACAAAGCCAGTCTCTCAAAGAAGCGGGTCGGAAATTAATCGAAGTCATTCCAGAGTTGCGGGCACTGCATCACAAGGGCGGCGAGCGGCCGATTTCCAGTTATTTTGAGCCCAAGCAAATTCATCTTATTTTGCAGGATGTGTTGAAGGTCTGCGAGGAGAGAGCCGAACTTCAATACCGTATTTATTCCACGGCTCCGATTCGGGAAAACTTGTATGACGGCTTTGAGACATTTAGCGATGTCCGTGTGACGAAGGGGATTGCCGTCAAAGCCATCGCGATCGGTGCGGGCGGTGAATTGCGCGGTCTTGATGAACGTAAGTGGCTCAAAACGAAAGAAGAGGCGGCTACGCCCACGTACATTATTATTTATCCGGGCAAAACCGCTTATATTTCACTTAATGCCGGTGGGGAGTTGGTAGGGGTGGTGATTGAGAACGAAGGAATTTATCAAACGCAAAAACAAATTTTTGAAGAGCTGTGGAGTAAATTGTGATGACGCTTCTAAGCAGAGTAAGCAAGATAAGCAGATTAAGTAGTAACTGTTAAGTACATGTTTATTATCGATTTCGATGACACTCTATTTGAAACAGAAAAGTATAAATTGGCCCGGATGGAACGTTTAATTAATTTGGGGGTGCCGGAAAAAGTTTTTTGGCAGAGCTATGATGCCGCTCGAGTAGACGAAATTGGGCAATTCGCCTATAGCGATGAACGTCATGCGCATATTCTGGCTGATCTGGGGTATGAGAGAGAAAAAATGTTAGTAGCTTTGCAGTCGGTTACCAAGGAAATGACAAATTTTTTGGATAGTGAGGCGCTTTCATTTTTATCTGATTTACAGGATTATGGCCAGTCACTCGTATTACTGAGTTTAGGTGATCCGTCTACGCAAGCAGACAAAGTGACAGCGGTCGGGATTGCTAATTATTTTACCAAGATATATCTGGTGAAAGAAAATAAAATAAGTGTATTGGGCCAGTTGCTGTCGGGGGTGCAAAGCGGAGAAACAGCCTGGTTCATTAATGACAAACCACAAGAAAATACTGAAGTAGCTGCGGCTTTCCCCAAGCTTAAATTAGTCGCCAAGATGTCGCCGCGATTTACGGAAGAGGATTATAAGTTGAGTGGGGTACCGTGGTTTAAGACGTTGTCAGAGATTCAGGACTACATTGGAATTAACCGATAGAGTTATGCACGTGTCGGCCGGAGCAGTTATCTATAGTAAAGAGGGCGTAGAGCTCCAGATTGTATTGTTATTTCGCGCACGCACAAATACCTATCATTTGCCCAAAGGCACGGCTCACCCGGATGAAAATTTGCAGACAACCGCACTCCGGGAAATAAAAGAAGAAACTGGATTTGAAGTAAGAATAAATAGCTATTTAGGTGAAGTATATTCCAGTTTTAAGCGTGCGGACGAAATAATTAAAAAACAGACCCATTATTTTATAGCAGAAATGGTTGGCGGTAATTCTGATCTTCATGATGCTGAACACGATACGGTGTTGTTAGTTCCTATTGCCGAAGCCAGAGGGCTGTTAGAAAATAACGGCGGGCATCGTTTGGGGTATGAAGATGAGCGCAACATAATTGATTTGTTTGCTAAACATTGGGGATTAATAGGGGGAGTATGAGTATCGGCCTATGACGAAATTAGTTTCGTTATAGGCGGGTAAATTATACGTGGAGGATTTCATGGAAATTCAGAAGGTGCTCGTTATTGTGCCGGTGAAGGATGAAGCCGGCAGTCTTTCTGGAGTTCTGGCTGACCTGTCCCGTGAGATAGGCGAGATGCCACAGCTTTCTTTTCAGATCTTGGTCGTCGACGACGGATCGAATGATCAGGGAGCTGTGGTGGCGGCCGAACAGTTCGGTGTTCGAGTCTTTCGGCAAGACCAAAACCTAGGGAAGCCCCGGGCTGTAAAGGCAGGGTTCGAGATCGCTCTGGCCGAGCGCTACGACGCGGCCATCATTTTTGATGGCGATGGCCAGCACCCGGCCTCAGCGTTGCCCCAGATGGTCAGGCTCTTGTCTGAATCACCGATTGTAAAGGGGTCGCGTTTCCACCCCGACTCTCCTGACCAGGGGGCGCCGCTCGACCGTCGGCTCCTCAATGCGGCCACCCGGGGGGTGATTCAGCAGTTTACCGGGTGGGAGATTACTGATCCACAGTGTGGGCTGATCGGCCTCCACGCCTCGATCGTCAAAGAGCTGCTGCCTCTTCTCGATTGGACAGAAGAGTGGGAGCTGGAGATGATCGTCAGGTTGTGGGGAGGGGGGAGACAGGACTGTCCTGTCCTTGAGTTCCCGATCCCGGCCATCTATGATGGTCTCTCGGCCAAGCAGGTCGAGAAGTACGCTCCCGATCAGATCTCCGAGCGCCTGGCTCGCATTGATCGACACATGCGGGTGCTCTACCGGCTGATCCAGGGGTATCAATAAAATCACATCGGGGGACGGATCTGAGACCCGTCAGCGCCTCCCCCGACTAATCCTCTTATGAATATTGATTTAACTAACATAGGTGTGGTAATTCTCGCTGCTGGCAAAGGGACCCGTCTGGATTATCCGAATCTGCCCAAGGTGATGGCGCCAATCGGAGGCCGGCCAATTATTGATTATGTTGTTGCTACTCTGGAAGGCATGGGATTCACAGCTTCTCAGATAATGGTGGTGGTAGGGCACCGACAAGAAAAAATTCGTGAGTTTTTTAAAAATCGAGTATCATTCGCCGTTCAAGAAGAATTGTTAGGCACGGCCCACGCCGCATATACTGGTATGCAGGCGTTTTCATCTGAGGTTGAAGAAGTTTTGGTGGTGGGTGGGGATGATAGTGCTTTTTATACCTCTGCTACCATAGAACAATTACTCGGACATCATACAGGGCAACACTGCGTACTCACTTTGCTTACGTCGATAAACGATCACCCTGATCAGCTGGGTCGAATTGTTCGTTCTGATGAGGGAGCGGTAGAAATTGTTGAAAAAGAGTATTTAACTCCACCTCAGAGATTAATCAAGGAAATTAGTACGGGCACTTTTGTATTTAATCGTAAATGGTTTGAAAATATATTTTCCCGAATGCCCAAATTACGAAAATTGAATGAGTATGGTTTACCGACTGCTTTGGCTATGGCTCGTATTGCCAAAAAACCGTATCAGGTAATTCCTCTAAGCGATCCGGATGAATGGTTTGGGGTAAATACCCCCGAGGAATTGGCGGAAGCCGATCGCAGGAAGAAACAATAATGTTTTCTGCTTGAAAAATTAAATGATTAATTTTTTGAGCGGACAACACCCAGGTTAGAAACGTCCTCCGTCGGAGGGCGTAATACCTGGAATACCATGGAGGTGTCCGATGGTCCTCTCCACTCCGCGCCAGACTGATCTCGACGAGCTGATGCTTCCGGGTAACGAGGGCTGGATCAGCCAGCCACCGGCTACCGGTACGCCTCCCGCCAGGTCCTACAAGGACGAGCTGGCGGAGCGCGGCCTTGATCCCCAGGACGCGCGTTCGATGAACGCCGACTGATGGCCGAGAGGGCGCAAGGGGCCGGCGAGATTGCAGTCTCGCCGGCCCTACCCCCTACATTCTGACAAGAACACTTATAGCATAGCGTTTTTTTAATTATATCCCAATTTATCTTAGTCAACTAACTAACTTCTATGTGTGGCATCATTGGGTATGTTGGTAAAAAAGAAGCACTGCCAATTTTGATTAATGGGCTCCGACGTCTAGAATATCGCGGGTATGATAGTGCAGGCGTGGTAGTGGCTTCGGAAAATAATATTGTTCGCTTGCGTTCGGTTGGTAAAATAGATAAATTAGCCGAAAAAGTTAAAGGACAATCGGTGCCTGGTACAGTTGGCATTGCCCATACGCGTTGGGCCACGCACGGAGGTGTGACCGAGGATAACGCCCACCCGCACAGTGACTGTACGGGCAATTTATTGTTGGTGCATAATGGCATTATCGAAAATTATCGAGAGCTAAAAGAAAAATTATTAAGTAAGCACACGTTTCAATCCGAAACCGATACCGAAATTTTGGCTCATTTAATTGAGAGTTATTACCAGGGCGATTTACATGCGGCAGTTGAACAAGCGCTGCTTAAAGTACGTGGCACGTATGGTGTGGTTGTTATGCACACGGCGGAACCAAATAAATTAGTGGCCGCACGTTTGGGCAGCCCACTCGCGATCGGGATAGGAGAGGGTGAGTATTTTGTAGCCTCTGACACCTCACCCATGCTAGCGCATACGCAGCAAGTTATTTTTCTGGACGATGGAGAGCTGGCAGAAATTACTGATAAAAAGGTACAATTATTTACCTTGCAGAATCAAAAAATTTATAAATCTCCCGAGCATATCGATTGGGATGAGGCCCAGGCCGAAAAACAGGGTTTTGACCATTTCATGCTCAAAGAAATTTTTGATCAGCCGACCGTAGTGCAAGATGCCTATCGTGGTAGAATTGATCTGGAAAATGGTACCGCCCACCTCGGTGGGTTTAACTTGAGTGAAGAAGACATGCATTCGGTCAATCGCATTGTGTTGATTGCGTGTGGTACCGCTTCGTATGCAGCCATGATTGGTAAATATGCATTTGAGCGTTTGGCCGGAATTCCGACCGAAGTGGATGTAGCTAGTGAATTTCGGTATCGTGATACGATTATCGACGAGCATACGCTCGTATTTGCGATTTCGCAATCGGGTGAAACAGCGGACACCATTGCGGCCGTGAAAGAAGCCAAGCGTAAGGGCGCTATTGTGCGTGGTATTGTGAATGTGGTTGGTTCTACGCTTGCGCGCGAGACCGATGGTGGCACCTATATTCATGCGGGCCCGGAATTAGCGGTGGCTTCGACCAAAGCATATACAAACATGGTAACTGTGCTTTTGTTATATGCGATCCAGCTGGGGCGATTAAAACGTTTAACCATTGCTACCGGGGAGCGTTTGGTAAAAAGCCTTTTGGAAATTCCCGAAAAAATGAAACAGACCCTGGCTCAAAGCGAACAAATTAAACATATAGTTGATAAATATGTTGGGTATAAAGATTTTTTCTTTTTAGGCCGGGGTATTAATTACCCAGTGGCATTAGAGGGGTCGCTTAAGTTAAAAGAAATCACCTATATTCATAGCGAAGGCTACCCGGGCGGGGAAATGAAGCATGGTCCGATAGCTCTGTTGTCGGCGGATTTTCCGGTAATTGGTATTATGACCAAGAATCAGCTGTATGATAAAATGAGAAGCAATATCGAAGAGTCGCGAGTGCGTAAAGCGCCAATAATCTTAATAGCGACCGAAGGAGATGCTGCCGCCAAAGAGTTGGCAGATGATGTATTTTATGTGCCGCCGACCATGGAGCTGCTGGAGCCGCTTATTACCACGTTGCCACTACAATTATTTGCTTATTATATGGCGGTAAAGCTTGGGCGAGATGTGGATCGTCCGCGGAATTTAGCCAAGAGCGTTACCGTAGAATAATCTTATAAAGAATACGCCCGCCTGCACAGTGTGCAAGCGGGCTAAAACTCCTGGATAGGAGTGGAGTTCGTGCGAAGAGCAAAGCCGAACATCTAAGATGAACAGGCTATTGCCCAACTGACGCCTTCCCCCGAATTTCGTTAAGGCGGGCCGCTCCTTTTTTCCATGGCCTTTTTGGCCTCCTGCTGGATAGGTTGACGGCTTGTCACTCTCGTTGATGATTTTAGGAATGGCCTAAAATCAGAATTATGGAGTTTAATCAACGAGTTGCCCGGGGGTTGGTTTATAAAAAATAAAACTTTAATTTTTATAGGCCAACCATCGAAACAGAAAAGTATAGCATAAAAATTTATATATGTCAATGGAAGATAAGCCTCAGTTCAAGGCAATTATATTCGACATGGACGGCCTCTTGATCGACAGTGAAGGGTATTGGGATGAGTGTAGTGTGCCCTTGTTTGCTAATCGTGGTATCGAGTTTAGCGCGGAACTGAAACAGCGTTTAACCGGCCGGAGTCTACGTGAAAATATAGAGTGGCTGAAACAGCAATACGGTTGGACAGAGCCAACGGAAGACTTAATCAAAGAATTTCGTACCGCAACCGATCATATTTATTATAACCTGGCTCAGCCGTTGCCTGGCGCTAGCGAGCTGATCAAAAAAGTTGATTCTGCTTTTTCAAAACAGGCCATTGCCTCTGGTTCTTTTTTGTATCGTATTGAAGAAATTGCCAATCGTTTCGCCTGGACACCATATTTTGATGCGTTGATTTCGAGCGACCATGTTAATTATGTTGGTAAGCCTGATCCCGCTATCTATCGTTTTACAGCCAACGAATTACGGGTGCTGCCCGAAACTTGCGTAGTGCTCGAGGATTCCGTGAACGGAGTGCGTGCGGCCAAAGCCGCGGGGATGACATGTATCGCGGTGCCGAATCAAAAGTGGGGGTATGGGGATTTTTCAATGGCGGACATGATAGTCGAATCTTTGGAAGATGAACGGATACGAAAGTTTCTGAAAATTAAATAACACTATAAAACTGTTAACCTGTTAAATTGCTAGTATTTTTTATGGATAAAAAGAAGATTGTGGTGATTGGCGGCGGAAACGGCTCGGCGGTTTTGTTGCAGTCGTTACGGCCGTTTTCGGAATGTACTAAAATTGACGCGGTAGTGTGCATGACGGACGATGGTGGATCATCGGGCCGTTTGCGCAAAGATTTAAAAGTTTTGCCGCCCGGTGATGTGCTTAGGGCTGTTTTAGCTTTATCGCCATATGATCAAAAAATGCTGCGTCAAATTTTTTATAGCAATCGTTTCCAACATTTAAGCGCACTCACCGGACACAATTTGGGGAATTTATTTTTAGCCCTAGGCAGCCATAGTGGGCAAGATTTTATTTTGGCTACCCGCGCCCTAGAGCAAAGCCTGCAGGCAGTGGGGCATGTACATCCCAACACTGTGCAGCTCGCAGATTTGTCTGTAGAATTAACAAACGGCGCCAGTGTTGTGGGTGAATCTAAAATTGATCATCCAGAGTATGATCGTGCGCTTAAAATCAAACGGATCTGGATCGAGCCGCAGGTTAGTGCCAACACCGAAGCCTTAGAAGTTATAAAATCAGCTGATATTTTAATGTTGGCACCGGGCAGTCTCTATGGCAGTGTTATTGCCGCTTTGTTGCCATCTGGTATAAACGAAGCAATAAAAGAAAGTGCGGCTAAATTATGGCATTTTTCGGCCCGGGGCTTTAGGGCTAATGCTGAAACCGGTCCGGAAACATTAAGCGGAGCAGTTTTTGAATTAGAAAAATATTTACCACGAAACCTGGATTTAATTGTGTATAATTCCGCCATATTAACCGAGGAACAAAAACATTTTTATGCCCAAGAAAAATGGGGTGTTTATGAAATGGACGTGGCTAATTTGGCCGGCAGAAGATGTCTGAGATTTGATTTTGAGGCCAAAGAGGGCGGGTATAGTGCCGAAAAATTGAGCGTTAAAATAGGAGAAATTTTGAATAACGAGGTTTGACTCACAATTATTAAATAATTAATAATTGTCGTATTAAAAAAACGTGCTACGATCATAAATTTTATTTATGGAAGTGATAAAAAAAATAGAAAAAAAAGCATACGCAATAAAAATATATTTTGAAGATACGCAAAAAAAAGTTGGTCGCGTAACGTTGTATGTTTTATATAATGAGTTGCACGAACAGCCTTTTGGGTATATGGAAGATTTGTTTGTGGACGAAGAGTTTAGAGGTCAGGGGGTAGGGCAAAAATTAGTAGAGGCGCTAGTAGCGGCAGCCAAAGAGGAGGGTTGTTATAAAATTTTGTTCACTAGCCGTGATGGCCGTGATGGGCTGCATGCATGGTACGAAAAATTGGGTTTTAAAAATTGGGGCAGGGAGTTTAGAATGGATTTAGCATAACTATATGAATCTCTACGAATTTGAAGGAAAACATTTATTCACCACGCACGGGATCGAAATTCCCAAAGGAGTAGTGGTGCGTCGTGGTGAAGACGCGGGCAGAAAGTACCAAGAATTAGGAATTAAAGAGGTGGTGGTAAAGGCGCAAGTATTATCAGGCAAGCGTGGCAAGAATAACGGTATTAAATTTTGTGTATCCGAAGCAGAGGTGCGGAAGGCTTGTGAGGAATTATTTGCACTGAATATTCGCGGCCAGTATGTGGCAGCCGTGTTGATTGAAGAAAAATTGAATATTGCCGCCGAGCACTATATCTCAATTACCTATGATACCAATCGCAAACAGCCCGTACTCATTTATAGTACAGAAGGAGGTATGGATATTGAGGAGGTTGCAGAAGAGAAAATTATAAAAGTAGTTTTGGATATTAGAAACACGAAGTTTGACGACCAAGCAAAAGGAATTGAAAAAGAAGTGGCAGAAAAATTATGGCAGTGCTTTGTGCAAGAAGATGCCCGTGTGGTAGAAATTAATCCATTAGTAAAAACAGCAGATGGCCGGCTGGTGGCAGCTGATGCCAAAGTAGCGATTGATGAGGATGCTTTTTTTCGCCATGAAGACTGGGCACATTTTGAGCCGCGTACGATGATGGGTAGGCCCGCTACCGAGCGGGAGATTATGGCTAAAAAGATTGATGAAGGGGAGAAATATTATCAGGGTACCGCCGGGAAATATATTGAAATGGACGGAGATGTAGGTACGTTATTTTCTAGTGCCGGCGCCAGCATTAGCAATATGGATGCCTTATTAAAAGCCGGGTTGAAGCCGGCTAATTATACTGAATATTCTGGCAATCCGCCGCAAGAAAAAGTGTATCAGTTAACTAAAATCGTCTTAACTAAACCAGGGCTAAAAGGTTTGTGGATTATCGGCGGGGTAGCTAATTTCACGAATGTGGAAGACACCTTTCGCGGTGTGATACAAGCGCTTGATGAAGTTAGACCCAAATATCCAATCGTAGTTAGAAGAGGTGGGCCTTCGGAAAAAGAAGGGATGGCGCTTATGGCTGAGTGTGCCAAGCGTAATGGTCTTACTATGAAATTGTTCGGCAAAGATACTAGCATGGGCGAAACGGCATCAGTTTTGGCTGGTTTAATTAATAAAATCTAATATGAGTGAAACATCTGTTAAGCCTGATCAGTTTGTGGCGTCCGATGTTGAAAAAGCCCGCGCTGCGGCAGCGTATATAACCGGTTTAAATCGGTTGTTGGTAGAAAGCCCTATCCGAGCGGACGAAATAAGAGTTGCCCTTGATTCAATCGTGCGGGACCCTTTGATAGAAAAAGAAATAGATGAGGATGGTAAAAAAAGCCCTAAATTAGGAGCATTAAAAAAACTGTATAGTAGGGCTGCTCATTTGGTAACTGCGGCCGATGCAGGGGTGACTGCGGACCCGATGAGGGGAATGGAATTAAGACGTCAAGAGCAAAAAATAACACGGGCTAAAGAAGAATTGGCAGAAGCGATAAACGAATTAAAAACAGCTTTAGAAAAAAACAGCGATTATAAAATTTTACAACAAATGTTGGGTGCAGTTGGGGCAAAAATTTCAGGCCAGATTAGGGGTAGAGTAAGTAAAGAGTTGGCAGATTATAAAGCAGAATACAGCGCTTTGGTAGCACAAATAAAGGAAAAAATAAAAGAAGGAGAAGTTAGCGCCGAGACATGGCCGCCGTCACGGAGTACCGCCTCGGCTAAAGAGCCAGCCAGCGAAAGTGTGGAGATTAGTATTGAATGGGGAGATGGAGCCCAGAAAAAAGAAGAAGAAATAGACATTGAAAAACAAAAGGAAAAATTTATTAAGTTAGTAAGTGATAGCGCAAAGAAATTAGAAAGGTATTGGACCTCTTTTGTGGGCGTTCAGGATTTTCGCCGAGAATTTGATAAGATAGTGCTTGATGGGCGTAAAGCTATTTCACAATTAAAAGATACAGCTGGTTTGGAAGGCGCCATCAAAGCTTTTGATGAAATGGTGCTCAGGGTTGACGACGAGATAAAAAGCAAAGAAGCCGGCTTGTGGCAAACGAACGACAGCGAACTGGTGGGGGCGCCTAATAACGTGGTAGAACCATCGCGAGCGAGCCTTAGTTTGCAAGCGGTGGAAGCCGAGCTGTTGGGAAAAATGAGGGAAGTTTTGTCCGAAAGAATTTTAAGATTAAAAAAAGAGTTAAGTGATTTAATAAAAAATCATTCTGGTAATTGGGAAAGAGAAGCTCAATTAAAATCTTTATTAGACAGGGCTCAATCAAATTTTAAAAGTTTGTCAAAAAAAGAGTCATCAGAAAACAATAATCTATCCATTGCATCTTTGCAGAGAGAAATTGATGATTTGAATCAAAGAATTAAACTAGCAAAACAAAAATCGAACAATACAAAAAAGATAGCGGCGCTAGCAGACGAATTAATAGATAAAAAACAGCAACTTAAAAAATTACTAAAAGAGTTGGCAGATAATTCAACTAGGCAATAGAGTATGGGAATTTTAATAACCAATCAAACCACAGTTTTAGTGCAAGGCATTACCGGGAAAGAAGGACAAAAAGCCGCCAAAGCGATGAGCGATTACCATACCAAAGTAGTATGCGGGGTAACGCCCAAAAAAGGTGGGCAAGAAGTAGATGGCAGGCCGGTGTTCAATACTGTAAGAGAAGCTGTGGAACGGTTTCCAGGCATTAACGTATCGTTAATTTACGTGCCGCCATTCGCTGCTAAAGCGGCCATCCTCGAAGCCATCGACGCTAATATTCCACTCATCAATACCATTGTGGAGCGTATCCCGATTAAAGATACAGCGTATTGTCTCTCTGCAGCGAAAGAAAAAAATATTAGAATTATTGGGCCAAGTAGCTTGGGGTTTATCGTGCCGGGGGTAGGGAGGGTGGGCGTGGTGGGCGGGCCGCTGGTAAACGAAGTTTTTCAACCCGGCAGCATCGGCGTAATTTCACGTTCGGGCGGTATGACCAACGAAGTATCGTGGCAGTTGCGCAAGGCTGGATTAGGGCAGAGTGCGGCTGTGCATGTAGGCGGGGATTTGCTGATGGGCACTACGTATGCGGATTTATTAAAAATGTTTGAGCAAGATGAACAAACCAAGGCGGTAGTGATTTTTGGCGAGCATGGCGGCAGTTATGAATTCCAGATTATTGAATTAATAAAAAATAAAGAATTTACCAAGCCACTCGCTATTTATATCGGCGGCAAATTTGCGAGCGTATTACCAGAAGGTATGAATATTGGGC
>CAZPCV010000019.1:5439-6681 GCA_964585245.1 uncultured Gammaproteobacteria bacterium | reverse complement strand
ATGCCGGCGCGATCGTGGGCCGGGGGCAGAGCGCGGCCGAAAAAGAAAAAGCCCTTAGTGAAGTCGGGGTGATGGTGGCAGAAAATTATGAACAGCTGGCGGAATTGGTCAAAAAGTATGTCTAAAAAAAACAGCTGGTTACTTTGTAGAATCGGGTAAAAATTAGGATAAACCTATTAACCTTGTGTTTAAAAATATGAAAGAGCCTCGTTGGCCGGAAGGCATGTATCCACGTGCTGATGTGCCGGTATACGAACAGCACTCCCTTCCGCACCCGTCCCCAGAGAAAGTACTATCACCGCTAGAAGCGTCTCGGAAAGAATTAAGCGAAGCAGCCAAACAATTATTGGCGGGTCATTCACAGAGCCCCGAACAATTTTCTGCTTCGTTGGTGGCGCTGGCTTGGCATAACTTTTTTAAGCGGCAGCATAATAACGCCCATGTTAAACGAGTGCACGAAACGTTAGTGGGTAAACGTGTGGCGAAAGGAGAAGCTGCCAGTGATGTGGATAGATTTTCTGACGATGAAGAGGCGCGGCGGATAGTGCGGATTTTTTTGAAAGAAATGCAAGATGCGCACGTGTCCGAGACTGAATCGGTTAAGCGGCCGCATCGGGTTGAGTTGTTGTATGGCGATATTTCCGAGGAGCAGCGAGAGAAATATATACAACAGAGCGCTGACGAAGCCTGGGCCTGGATTAATGCGCTTGTTCATCCGGGAGCAGCGTTGCAGCCCAGCCACCTGACGCACGGAGAATTTTTGCCGATTACCAATGAAACTCGAAATACGAGCGAACTCCAGGCCAGGCGCGAACATCTGTACGACGAGGTAAGATTAAAAATTCGCGCGATACAATCGCTCTTGCGTACCCAAGAAGGGGTGGTGCGGGCGGCCTATTATAGCCGTACTGGCGATTTGAAAGAATTAGGAGAAATAGAAAAAACTATCGAACAGCATCAATTGGAGATGCTCCCACAAAATCAGACTGGGACAGCGTTTGAGCGAAAAAATAAGTTGGTAACAGTAGTACATTTTTTGGAACGAGCCAGCTATCGGTTAGGTCTGTTGCAGAAAATGGTAGAAAAGAAGCGGTATAAAGAGGCGGGTGATTCGGATAATGGGCCGCCATTGCCACCTGCGTTTCAAGGGTAATAGATATGAAGGGGCCCGCGGCCGCGCCCCCATGCGCGGCCGCGAGCCACAGCGACTTATTTGGCAACACCCGGGTGGGGAGCTACCAG
>CAZPCV010000019.1:0-5429 GCA_964585245.1 uncultured Gammaproteobacteria bacterium | reverse complement strand
CCCCGCTAAATACAAACGCCGGGCCCGCCCCCGCCGCACGACGCCGCGCCCGCGAGCCTCTGCTACTTCTTGGGCAACTCCTGGGTGAGGAGCTCCCTGAACGGGGCCTCGTTTGCCGGGGGCGGCCCGGCGTCCGGCGGCGGGGGTACCCACCGCTGGTTCACCGCCGCGATCGCTGCGGTGTGGTTGTCGCAAAAGAAAACGCTGCTCTGAGCGGGGGCGGTGTGCTGCTTTTTCATGACCCACCTCCTTTTAAAGGGCCCGTCCATTGGGCCCACGCTTCTAGAATTATCCAAAAGTCTGGGCCCAATTATTAGTAAAGAACAAAAAATATCTTACCTTTACAGTAAGATCATAATTTGTTTCGATGGTGTCGAAACCGTATCTTTCCCTGTATAGGGTTGGAATTACCACCTTGCGTGAGCGTAGGTTGGTAGAGAGTCCTGGGGCCAAATCCCTCGTCTCTTCTTGATTATTAATTGTAAAACAACACTAGCACGTATCTAGGGGAGTGTCAATATTCCCCGGTGAATAAATTTACTTTTTTTACTTTTGGGGCTATAGTTACACTGTTTTAACCTATTTGCTATGCAATGGAAAACAGCCATTACCACGATTGAAAACGACCACGAATATATTCGCGGCTATGCGTTAGACGAGCTGATCCGGTCAAACAGTTTCGTGGAAACTATTTTTTTAATTTTAAAAGGCACTCTACCGAGCAAAGCCGAGGCTCGCATGCTCGATGCCTTGTTTACTGCCGAAATTGATCATGGCGTGGGGGTGGCCTCGGCCATGGCCGCGAGACTATCTGCTTCGACGGGGAACAGTCTGCATACCTCGGTGGCGGCGGGTATATTGAGTTTTGGCATGTATCACGGTAACGCTATCGAGGGGGCGGCACAATTTTTTCAGGAGAATTGTAGCACCCAGGATTTGGCAGGGTTACTAAAGAGTTTAAAAGAACAAAAGAAACGAGTGATGGGATTTGGACATCGTTTCTTAGCGCACGATAGCCGAGTAGACGCCTTGTTTGCTATAGCCAAAGAATTGGGAGTGTATGGTGCCCATTGCGCTTTTGCCGAGCAAACCGGTGAGGAATTGAACAAAATATCTTCCAAAAAGCTGCCGATGAATATTGATGGCGCGGCCGCGGCAATTATTTCTGATCTTGGTTTTGACTGGCGAATGGCGCAAGGGTTTTTTATTATCGGTCGGGTGCCAGGCCTGGTGGCGCAAGTGGTAGAAGAAATGAAGAGTGGCGAGGGCTTGCGTCGTTTAGAAAAAGATGAAATAGAGTATACCGGGGTGGCCCCAGGCAGTAATACATAGTGCAAAATAAGCCTGTTTTTAGCAAAAAAATTGACATTTTGGTATTTTTGTGCTATAGTTAATATATATGCGTGAAACATACTCGCCAGCCCATAAAAAGGAAAAAACGCCAGTCCGACGAGGCGAAGGTTTGGGTGTCGAGAAACCAAAAAAAGCTAGGCTCTCTGACACCACGACCGAGCGCCCTACGGCATTTGCTCCCGTACCGAACGTTACAATGGAACAGCGACAAAAAGCTGGTCTCGATTACTCTGGATTATATACGCCGGTAGGGTCGGATATTCAGCGGGATATGGCAAAAAAGGACGAAGCTAACTATAAGCTGGCAGATAAAAAAAGGATTTCCGCTCTCGTAGACGAAAGAAATGCGCGTATTCAAAGAGAAAAAATTTCTGAAATAAAAGCTAAAAAGTTGGCCCCAGAATCGCCAGCGGAAGTATGGTGGACCCCACAGGATTTATCCGGTAACGGAAAACAAAGAACGTGGAAAGATCATATTTATCGGGCAAAGAGTAATTTTATTCGGTTTTTAGGGTTTTGATTACTTCCCCAGGCGGGGAAGTTTTGTTATTAAGCAAAATATTTTTGTGGAGTATATTCTTTCAGTTACCAAGCCGGAAAAAGACTACGAATTGATAGACTCTGGTGACAGTGAAAAATTAGAACGCTATGGATCGGTCGTGATTGCGCGCCCAGATCCGCAGGCCCTGTGGCCCAAGCAGCGGACGGAAAAATGGCGCGGAGCAGATGCTTCTTTTAGTCGCGACGGGAAGGCGGCCGGCTGGACATTTCATAAAAAAACACCCGAGCGATGGCTGATTGAATTTAGTGGTCTCAAATTTTTTATTAAACCTTCTGCGTTCAAACATACTGGCTTGTTTCCCGAACATGCGCCGAATTGGGAGTGGATGCGGGCTTTGATTAAGGACCAAGGAGCCAGGAGCCAGGAGCAAACGGTTCGAGTATTGAATTTGTTTGGGTATACGGGCGGGGCCAGTTTGGCGTGTGCGCAAGCGGGAGCAGAGGTGGTGCATGTTGATGGCTCCAAAGTAGCTATCACGTGGGCGCGAGAGAATGCGGAAGCGTCAGGGCTCAAGGATAAACCAATTCGTTGGATATTGGATGACGCCACAGCCTTTGTAAAACGTGAGATTAAACGCGGTCATACCTATGAGGGAATTGTGCTTGATCCGCCGGCATTTGGGCACGGTCCCAAAGGTGAGATGTGGAAAATCGAAGAACATTTTTTACCGTTTTTGGAAATGTGCCGCCAGCTGTTGTCGGACAAGCCGTTATTTTTTTTGGTAAATGGATATGCAGCCGGTTATTCGGCCCTTAGTTATCGCAATAATTTAGAATCAGTGCAGCAAAAATACGGTGGTGAAATCGAAATGGGGGAATTGACCATTCAGGAATCAAATGTGACAGAGCGCTTGTTATCATGCGGGATTTTTGCTCGGTGGAAGAAATAGTATATTTGTATGGAGTTGCGCATACTGTACGAAGATAATCATTTGATCGCTGTGTATAAACCCGCGGGGATGTTGGTGCAGGGAGATGTTGGTGGTGAACGTTGTCTGATGGATGAAGTGAAAGAATATTTAAAAACAAAATATCATAAGCCGGGGAATGTTTTTTTGGGATTATTACATCGTCTAGATCGGCCGGTGCAGGGGATTGTGCTTTTGGCCAAAACCAGCAAAGGTGCCAGTCGATTGTCGGAACAATTTAGAAATCATGCGGTTAAGAAAATATACCATGCTCTCGTAAGTTCCCGACTGCCAAGTAAAAAAGGCACGCTGATTAATTGGTTGAAAAAGGATGAGAATAAAAATAAGACAACGGTATACGACCATGAAGTACCAGGGGCCTTGTATGCAGAGTTGGCGTATGAGGTGAAAGGAACAAGAAGCAGGTTGAGCTCTGGGCGAAATCCGGTTGGCACGGGGGAGCCAGGAACAAAGATAGCGGAGTACGTGCTGGTTGAAATTGAATTGAAGACCGGGCGTTCCCATCAAATTCGTTCGCAATTGGCGCATATCGGGTGCCCGATTGTGGGGGATTTAAAATATGGCGCTCCGGAGCCGCTTCCCGATAAATCAATTGCACTCGCGGCGGTACAGCTCACGTTTGGGCTCCCAACCAGTGCCGAGATGCAAACAATTTCGTGTCCGGCTTCGTTTGAATAAAAAAATTGGATTTAAAATAATTTATATATTTATGGCTTCTACGGTTTTTATCACCGGTGCTTCTTCGGGTATCGGCCACGCCACTGCGTTGTTGTTCCAGAAAAAAGGCTGGCAGGTTGTCGCCACTATGCGCTCGCCCGAAAAAGAAACCGAATTGAGCGCTTTGCCGAACGTAGTGTGTGTGCCGCTGGATGTTACGGATGAGATGAGTATAATCAGTACGGTGAAATCGGGTATAGAAAAATTTGGCAGGATTGATGTGCTCGTAAATAATGCCGGCTATGGCGCGGTGGGCGCGTTCGAGCTCGCGACTGGTGAACAGGTTAAAAAACAGTTTGAGGTAAATGTGTTTGGTCTTATGAACGTGACACGGGCGCTGCTGTCTCATTTTAGAAAAAATAAAAGTGGCACCATAATTAACATCGCTTCGGTGGGCGGGCGGGTCACTTTTCCGCTTTATAGTATTTATCATGCCACCAAATGGGCAGTGGAAGGATTTACCGAATCGTTGGGTTTTGAATTGAAACAGTTTGGTGTTCGGGTAAAAATAATTGAGCCCGGAGCGATTAAAACAGATTTTTATAGTCGATCGCAAGCGATTTTTAAACAAGAAGGAATTTTGGAGTATGATACGTTTCAAAACAGAATGCTGGCAGTTAGCAATAGTTTTGGAGCGGGAGGCGCTGAGCCGGGGGTGGTAGCGCAGGCTATTTATAAAGCGGCGACCGATGGCACGAAGAAATTACGGTATCCGGTGGGCGGCAATGCGCCGGCGCTTTTGATACTCCGAAAAATCATGCCTGATACAGTTTTTAACTATTTTATTCGAAAGGTTTTTGGCCCGTAGGTATGCTCCAGCAGATTGTCGATTTGCACATTCATTCCAAGTACTCAAGAGCTTGCTCTAAATTGTTGGAGTTGCCAAATATTGCCACGGCTTGCGCTAAGAAAGGGATTGATATTGTGACAACTGGCGATTTTACCCATCCGGCCTGGTTTAAACACATGGAGGAATCCTTGGTTGAAGTAAATGAAGGCGTATATATTCTAAATTCGAAATTCCAGTTTCAAAATTCTAATACGAAGTTTGTTGTAGGCACTGAGGTGGCCTGCATATACAAACACAAAGATAAAACGCGGCGACTGCACTTGCTTTTGCTGGCACCGAATTTAGCTGCCGCAAGAAAATTAAACGCAGCTCTCGAAGCCAAAAAAATAAATTTAAAATCAGACGGGCGACCAATCATGGGCCTGTCTGCCAAAAATTTATTACAACTCATGCTCGAGATTGATCCGCGCTTCATGATGATACCAGCTCATGCCTGGACGCCGTGGTTTGCAGTTTTTGGTTCTAAATCCGGGTATGATTCGCTGGAAGAGTGTTTTGAAGAGTTAACTCCGCATATTCGTGCGATTGAAACTGGGTTGTCGAGCGACCCCACAATGAATCGACGGCTCCGTCAGCTGGATAGTATTACCTTGATTTCTAATTCTGATGCACATGGGTTAGAAAATTTGGGGCGTGAAGCGAATGTATTGGTGTTTGAAAGTGAGAAAGATATTACGTTCGAAGAAATTACCCGAATTATAAAGGAAAGCGATCGGAAAAAATTTTTATATACGATTGAATTTTATCCAGAGGAAGGTAAATACCATTTAGATGGTCATAAAGACTGTAAGGTTTGTTTGCTGCCGGTTGAAAGCAAGCGTCTTGGTAATAGGTGCCCGGTGTGCAAGCGCCCGCTAACCATTGGGGTGCTCCAGCGGGTAGACGACTTGGCGGACAGAGCAGAAGCAGATATTAAATCGCATCAGTTTATTCCACATCGCTACATCGTGCCGCTCCGAGAAATTATTGGCCAAGTGTTTGGAGTGGGGGTGGCCAGTAAGCGGGTTCAGGCTGAATAT
>CAZPCV010000018.1:0-26208 GCA_964585245.1 uncultured Gammaproteobacteria bacterium | reverse complement strand
TAAAATTGATTATTGGATGCCGATCGATTGGTATAATGGCGGCAATGAACACACGGTGCTGCACTTGCTCTACTCACGTTTTTGGAATCAATTTTTGTATGATCAAGGCCAGGTGCCCACGCTTGAGCCGTATAAAAAACGCACCTCGCACGGCATCATTCTGGCCGAAGACGGCGAAAAGATGAGCAAGAGTCGTGGTAATGTAATTAATCCGGATGAAATGGTAGATCGCTTCGGGGCGGATGCATTGCGTACCTATATCATGTTCATGGGGCCATTTGATCAGGCGGTGTCGTGGAGCACGAACGGGCTTGTGGGCGTGCGGCGGTTTTTGGATCGCGTGTGGAATTTGCAAGAGAAACTTAAAAGGAACAACGAACAAGGAGCAAGGAATAGTCTGACCACTATCCTACATCAGACGATTAAAAAAGTTACAGCCGATATCGAGGCAATGCGTTTCAATACCGCCATTGCGGCTCTAATGGAATTGGTTAACGAGCTTACCAAACAAGATGCTATCTCGCCCGCCGATTATGCAACACTAATACAATTATTATCTCCGTTTGCACCGCATCTAGCAGAAGAATTGTGGCAAATTTTAGGAAATGCAGACACAGTAGCTTTTTCTTCGTGGCCGGTATTTGATCCAAATCTTATCGTAACTAACGAAATTCAATTGGTAGTACAAATTAACGGCAAATTACGCGATACACTTACGGTCGCGGCTGATATTAGCGAGGCTGATGCCAAACAAGCTGCCCTGGCGAGCGAAAAAATTCAAAAATGGCTAGAAGGCAAAGAACCGAAAAAAATAATTTATGTCAAAGGAAAATTGGTCAGTATCGTAGTCTAAATATCGTTTTTAGCTATGAGGGAGGGGCTCATAAAAATACTATCTTCAAAAAGCAAAACGTTCATGGCGTTTTGCTTTTGTTTTATGCTGGGAGCGGCTCTCTCTTCGGCCTTTGATTTTTCGGCCTGGTCTTTTAGATTGTATGTTTTAGTTTTCCCTATTTGTTTAGGAATAATTCTAGTCTGGAACACGAAAAAATATCGGTTTTTATTAGTGTGTCTCTTGTTTTTTCTTCTCGGAATTCTGCGGGTGTTGAAAACTGTTCCAGGTACTACTCCTAACAATCTAAATTACTTTTGGGGCCAAACAGTAACGATGACCGGTTGGATTAGCGATGAGCCGGATAAACGGATTGATAAAACCTATTATATATTTACGGCCGAAACGTTGGCGACTGATAATCAAAGTCGCCCTATCAACGGAACGTTGTTATTAAAAAACCGTAGTTATCCTGAATACGACTACAGCGATCAGGTAAAAGTTACGTGTGATCTGGAGCAGCCCTTGAGTGAAACTGATGGAAATTTTCGATATGATAAATATCTGGCGACCAAAGGAGTGTTTAGTGTCTGTACATCTGCGTCAATAGAAATGATAAAACCGGCCGGGCATCGTTCGGTAAAGAGTTTTTTCTTGAGGCCTATTTTTCGGTTTAAGAATACGGTGAATACACAGTTAAGTCATCTGTGGGTGGAGCCGGAGAATAGCTTGCTCGCCGGTTTATTATATGGCGGTAAAAGCGGCTTACCGTTTGATTTGAGTGATAATTTCAGTAAAACCGGCGTTAGTCATATTGTGGCGGTGTCTGGTTTTAATATTACTATCATTGTAACGACCCTCGTGTCGCTTGGTATTACGCTTGGCCTGTATCGGCGTCAGGCGAGCCGAATAGCCGCTCTCATGATTGTCTTATTTGTTTTGTTTACCGGTTTGTCTGCGTCTGTCGTACGTGCCGCTAGTATGGGGCTTTTGGCGCTACTCGCGGCCGAGCTTGGTCGAACTAGTCGAATTGCTCCGGTGCTGGTTTCCACCGCAGCGTTCATGACGGCGGTTAATCCTTATATTTTAGTATGGGATGCGGGATTTCAGTTGTCGTTTCTCGCCACTGCGGGTCTGGTGTATATTTCTCCGTTATTAAAAGAATGGGGACACGCTAATCGCTGGGTAGCGCTACTTAATAAGTGGGAATGGGTAGAAGAAACACTGTATGCGACTATGTCTGCCAGTATCGCCACGCTGCCTTTGATTTTATACCAGTTTGGTCGCTTGTCGATTGTAGCCCCCGCGGTTAATCTGCTTATTTTATGGCTGATACCGTGGCTCATGCTGGCCGGATTTGTCACGCTGATTATCAGTTTTTTCTATTTTCCTATCGGAAGTCTCTTCGCTTTCTTCACGCATCTGGGGCTGCAGTATGTTATACTAATCGTCACCTGGTTCGGCTCGCAATCATGGTCGGCGGTCGAAGTTCAGGTGCCGGGTTGGGGAATGGCCGCGGGGTATCTGGCGTTGGGATACATCATTTTTAAAAAGAAACAAGATACTAAAAATTTTTCACCATGAAATCAGCTATAAAAATAGTCGATTCTGCCGTCGGTTACGATTGGGCCGCCGACAAGTACGATGACAAAGAAAAGTATCTTAATAGCTTTGAACAAGGCAAACTTTTGCCGTTACTAGGCGACCTACAGAATAAAAAAATTTTAGAGATCGGGGCGGGTACCGGGCGTTTTACCGTGCAGCTGGTGCGCTCTGGCGCAGAGGTGCTGGCCACCGATATTTCTGCAGCCATGCTGGCAGTGTTACAGCGTAAATTAAAAAATAAAGTTACGGTGCAGGTGGTAGATGCAGAATCATTGCCTTTTACAGAAGCTACGTTCGATATGGTGATCGCTACGTTTTTGATCGTGCACCTCAAAGATCCGCGTCGCTTTTTTGACGAAGCGTATCGCGTGCTAAAACCGCGTGGACAATTAGTAATTACGAATATTAACCAAAAAGAACCGCCGGAAATAAAGACTGCCAAGGGTGCTATTAAAATCACTTCCTATTATCATCGTCCGGAAAAAATTCGCGAAATTCTCGAAGATTTGGCATTTGGAATTAAGCACCAGGTGTTTGTTGCAGAAAAAGATGTGTGGATCAATCAATTATTGGTAGCAGAAAAGTAGGCGGGTGCAATGTTAAATCGGTACGTGGCTAAACTGTTTTAGTCGTTAATTTTTTCACTGGCAATGAAAAAGATCATTTTATATAGCGTACTAGTTGGGTTCCTTGTCTTCATTAGTACCTGGGGTTTAGAGCGAATCCAACTTTCTGCTCATCATTTTAGTGTGACGTTTCTAGATGTCGGGCAGGGTGATGCTACGCTTATCCGATTTCAGAACGGACAAAAAATGCTGGTTGATTGCGGGCCCAATAAAACCATTCTGTCTCGTTTGGGTGCGATTTTGCCGTTTTACGATCGCACTATTGAGTATGTGGTGGCTACGCATCCTGATTTGGATCATTATGGCGGTTGTGTCGATGTCCTTAAGCGCTACCAGGTAAAAGAAGTGGTGGTAAATGGACGCGAAAAAACGAACGACCCCTATTGGCAAGAATGGGATGAGACCATACATCACAGCGGAGCAGTTATAAAAGTTCTGGATACTCCCGAAGTGTGGCACATCAGCAGTTCCACACTCGATTTTTTATCGCCTGATGCGGACCTACCTCTGTCGGTCAAAGCCGATGATAGTAATAATTTTTCTATCGTCATTAAAGTTACCGGTGATAATGGCACTACATTTTTATTAACGGGTGATATGGAAATTCCGTTGGAACAGGCCTTGTTAAAACGTCATTGCTCGGATAGAATGACAGTCACTTCGACCGTAGATACAGTGCGCTGTTCCAGGCTTAGTGCTGATGTGCTCAAAGCCGGTCATCATGGCAGCAATACGTCTTCGGGCGAAGACTTTTTGCGAGCTGTTCAGGCTTCTACTGCTATCATTTCTGTTGGTAAGAAAAATACCTATGGTCATCCGTCGCTACGCGTACTTAAGAAGCTCGAGCGTGCCGGGGCGGCCATTAGGCGTACCGATGAAGAAGGCGACATAGTGATTGAGTAAATATGAACTCTAAATTAAAACTAATTTTATTGTTCGTGTCGTTAGTCAGTATAACTACCCCGTGGTGTGTAGTGAGCGCTCAAGAAATAAGCGATTTTGATGGGGATGGCTTGGCGGATGAAGTTGAAATGGCGCTGGGTACGAATCCGCTTGCGCCGGATACTGATTTGGACGGCTTTATTGATGGGGTAGAGGTGCAAAATGGTTATAATCCGTTTGTGGGCGGCCGCGACCGTTCGTTGGCACGCGCAGTAAAAGTCGATCTTTCCACCCAGCAACTGAGTTATTATTTGAATAATGTCAAAATAGCCAGCCTGCCTGTGTCGAGCGGCTTACTTTCCACGCTGACCCCAACCGGCGAATTTAGGATTTTACGTAAAGTCGCTACCAAACGGTACACTGGTGCCAACTACGATTACCCAAATACCAAATGGAATTTAGAATTTAAACGCGGCTATTATTTACACGGCGCATACTGGCATACCCAATTCGGCAAGCGCCCCATGAGCCATGGCTGCGTGAATCTTTCTACCGCTGACGCAGGAATTTTGTATAAATTTTTGGATGTCGGGGATAAAGTGGTTATCTCAGGGAAAACTCCGCGTGTATCGCTTGTTTTTAAAAAATAATTTGCCGCATGATATGGGTCCTGAAAGTGCAAAAAGGGGACTAGTTGTGACACAAGAAAGAGGTTTTGTGCCAGGCGGGCGTTACGCCAACGAATTAGCAATTCGTCGTACCCAAGAAGAGTCGGCCTTAAATATTCCAGCCTTGGCAGAACATGTGGAAGTTAACACGCAACGATTTCGAAACGGAAAAAATGGATGGTTTGGTTTGAAAAAAATTACACATCGCAGTTTAGCGGCAGAAAGAGCCGAGTTGGCCAAAAGACGGGAGCAGTTAGAATCAAAAATGGACAGTATAGAAGCAGAAAATTATTTTATTGATCTAGCAGAACTTATTGATCCTGGGATTCAGGCTATTTCTCCGACTAATTCAAGGAAAGCTGCTCCTTTTACAGATTTTTTAGAAGGTCGTTCTAAAAATTTAGCAGATCAAGATAGGGATACGGCCGAAATGCCGCCAAATATTGCTGCGTTTATAGAAAAATATCCGAAGTGCATTATACAACGATTGTTGCCGTTTTTACTATATGAAGGTCACAGAATAATGGCAGAAAATCATGACAGTTTCAGCAAAGCCGGCCCATCGTTACGATATTTTCGTCAAAATTTACGTAGTCATTTAAAGGGGGGCGGTTTAGACAAGACTTCGGAAAATGCAAGTGCAGCTCCTCGTGAAATATCAACTGAGCAGTGGCAAAATTTTATCCCGGCAGTTAAGGGTTTGTTTTTAGATTTGATGTTGCAATTTAATCGTTTTTCAAATGGCACGCTTCAATTAAAGAAAGTGGTACATGACGAGAGTTTTTCGCCTCAAGAATTGGCCAATGAATTTGAACGTTTTTTGATTTTAGTAGGCAAGCGTTTACCCAAAGACAAAATTCATGAATTAAGGTAAATTGTTATTCCAATATTGAATTTTGAATCTACCAGAGAAAATAGTCTCTCTTGACGATTTTTTACATGTAAGGTATAGTCTTTTTATTCTGATTCCCTAGATAAAGAGCGCTACCGATAGTGCTCTTTAATTATTTAAATTTATAGTGTATGCCTAGAGATATAGGGCGAGAGCCTACGATTGGCCATCTCGGTAGTGGTGACATACAAATTGTTTCCGATCCCGTTCAAGAAACTAATGATACAATCGTAGAAGCAATTTCGCCCGTCCGCGAAACGGGGGGTAACCACGAGCTGCGCTCTTTTTTGGATAAAAGGGGTTTTGTTGAGCTAGTAACAAATATACCTGCTAAGGCAGCTGTTGAAAGTCTAATTAAAAAGCTAACGGAGTTTAGAAAAAATCGCCAACCGCTACTTAATAGTAATCAAGAAGATCTGTGCGAACAAATGTTAGGCTATCTTTTAGAAATTAAGAACGCACCCACCACTCTGGAAAAAATAAATCTCGCGACAACTTTTCGGCCTTTTTGTACAAGTAACGGCGGATTTAAAGAGGCTTTAATGATTATAAAAGCGACGTTAATGAACGATTTGGTGGATGAGTTAAATGATTCCGGTCGTGCTAAAGAGACCAGCCGCGAGCGAGCACAAGAGCTGCTAGAACAAATAAATCAAAAATTATTGTTTGCGTGCGAAGCTCTGTTTTACGATAAAAAACCAATACAGAGAGAAGAGCTAGAACAAAGAATAAAGCAGCTTGATCGACTTGTTGAGCAGGCAAATGGCGAAGTTGATAGGCTGGCCCTGTCACCATCTACGTCGGGAGGATTAGAAGTTGGCACAATTGTTATTAGAGTCGAACAAAATACGGTAGAAAAAACAATGTTCGGACTAGGGTCGGATAGACAAATTCCGATGCTCATAACGGTGATGTGCCACAAAAATAATAATAAATATAGAGTTACGGTTGGGAAGTCTGTTTAAATAAATACCACTAACATTTTTATAAAATAATTTAATTTTAATTATCAGTTGAGAAAAAATATGTCCGAAATTACCAAAGCGATTCAAGCCTTGTGCGACGAAAAAAATCTGTCCTACGAAGCCGTGATGGAAACTATCGAAATTGCGCTTGCCGCCGCCTACCGCAAAGATTTTGGCAATAAACAACAAAATATCAAAGTTAAATTTGATCCCGAAACCGGCGACATGAAAGCCTGGGATGTAAAAACCGTCGTCGAAGACATTGCCGAAGACGTACTAGAGAAAGCCCAAGAAGAATTATTGGCCCGCCGCCAGAAAGCGCGCGACGAAGAACGGGAATTGACCGAAGAAGAAACCGCCGACCTGCCCCGCTTCAACGCCAAGACCGAACTAATGTTATCCGAAGCCAAGAAAATCAAAAAAGGCGCAACCCTCGGCGAAACGCTCGAAATCGTACTCGAAATTCCGCATGAATTCGGACGCATGGCCGCTCAGACGGCCAAGCAGGTTATTATTCAAAAGATTCGCGAAGCCGAACGCAATTTGGTGTTCGGTGACTTCAAAAATCAGGAAGGTCAGATTATTCAGGCTACGATTCAGCGTGTCGAGGGCCGCAAGGTATTAGTGGATCTGGGCAAGATCACCGCGGTACTACCTCAAGACCAACAGATTTTTCGTGAAGCCTATCGCCCTGGTAGCCGCATGAAATTTTATGTCTTATCAGTCACCATGACTATCCGCGGCCCGGAAATTGTATTATCGCGCGCTCATGTCGGCATGGTCAAAGAAATTTTCAAACAAGAAATTCCCGAAGTCGCTGATGGCGTAATCGAGATTAAAGGATTGGCTCGTGAAGCCGGTTTCCGCTCTAAAGTAGCGGTCGCGACCAATGATCCATCGATTGATCCGATCGGATCCTGTATCGGTCAGCGCGGCAGCCGTATCAATACCGTCATCGAAGAATTAGGTGGGGAAAAAATTGATGTGATCCAATATAATCCGGATGCCGTACAATATATTACCAAGGCTCTGTCTCCGGCCAAAATTATTAGTGTCGTTTTGAATGAAGCCGAAAAAGTGGCCACCGTGTTGGTCTCTCCGGAACAATTTTCTTTGGCTATTGGTAGGAGCGGGCAAAATGTCCGCTTGGCCTCTGATTTGACCGGATGGAAAATCAGCATCGAACAAGATGCCGCCGCACCCGTAGAAACTAAAGCAGCAGATGAAGCATCTGAAGAAAAAACTGCCGACGCTCCTGCCGAAGAAGCAGCCCCGGCCGAACCCACCGACGAAACCGAGAGTACGATTGAATAAAGTGATAGAGTCAAGTCTTAGTTATTAATCGCAATTATTCTATGTTTGGAGCTTTATTCCATGTCGCTCTGTATCAGCCGATGTTTAATATTTTTGTCGGCCTATACAATATTATTCCGGGTCATGACGTTGGTGTGGTAATTTTTGTAATTACGCTTGCGGTTCGGGCTATCGTATATCCGTTAACCAGCTCATCAATCAAAGCTCAGCGCTCATTGCAGGAATTGCAGCCCAAACTAGAAGCGCTCAAACAGCAACACCCAAATGATAAGCAGGCCCAGGCCCAGGCGACCATGGAATTATACAAAAATCACAAGGTAAATCCGATGACATCGTGCTTGCCTATGTTGGTACAGTTGCCGATCCTCATCGCGTTGTATCTAGTCTTGCGCGATGGCCTGGCTTCCAAAGATATTGCCCTCTCTTTATACTCGTTTGTTCATAATCCCGGTACCATTAACCCTATTTCTTTAGGGGTATTCAATCTTTCTACTCCCAGCATTGTGTTGTCGGTATTAGCTGGTGCTGCCCAATTTTGGCAAGCGAAAAGCCTGATGAGAAAATCTCCACCCGCCACCGCTGGCAAGGGGGCCAAAGACGAAGACATGATGGCAATGATGAATAAACAAATGCTCTATGTCATGCCAGTCCTCACCGCTATTATCGGTTTTAAACTGCCCGCCGGCCTGACGCTGTACTGGTGTATTAGCACGGCGCTCATGGCTTTGCAGCAGCAATGGCTCGCCAAAAAAACTCCGAGCAGTTCTGGCCCGGCAGCGCCAGTTATCGAAGGCAAAATTGTTGGTTAATTATTTTTAGTCTGTCCAAAAAAGCCTGTCCTACTATCGGAGGGCTTTTTTTAAATCCGTCGCTCGTCTATACTAGAGCTATGAATTATTCTCCGTTAGCTGTTTCAATATATCACTGCCTGGTGTATTTTGATTTATTTGATTTTCCGCTTACGGCCCAAGAAGTGTGGCGCTTTTTATGGCGAGCGCCCGCCGGCGTAACGATCGAAGACTGCGTTCGTGAGTTGGAGTCTCTGACTGGTGGCCCCGCCAGCGCCCTGGAATCGGCGGATGGTTTTTACTTTTTGCCCGGCCGTTCCGTACTCGTGAAAAAACGCCAGGAAAAAATCATTCCCACCGAACACTGGTTAGTTCGAGCCCGTGAAGCCGCCGCGCTGATTCGGCACGTGCCGTTTTTGAAAGCAATTTTAGTGTGTAATTCGGTCGGGGCCGAACTTGCGACTGAACAGAGTGATATTGATTTTTTGGTCATTACCAGTCCGGGAAAAACGTGGTTGGTGCGGTTTTGGTGTAATAGCATTCTGCGCCTCTTTAATCGCCGTACCTATGGCGAAGAGACGGCTGGAAGAATTTGTCTGTCATTTTTTGTCGATACTTATCATCTAGATTTTGGCCGTTATCGCATTGCTAAAGACGATATTCATTTTGCCTATTGGTTATTTAGAATGATTCCGATCCTTGATAAAGAAAACTGGCAGGCTCGTTTCCTGCGCGCCAATCGATGGACCAAGGAATATATACGGTACAGCTATGAGGCTGTTCTGTCAGAGACACTCCCGCCGCAAGCAGCTGGCTCGCGTGTGAAACAGGTTCTAGAATACTGCTTGGGTGGCAGCGCGGGTGATTGGTTGCAAACGCGATTAAAAAATTGGCAAATGCGCAAATTAAAACCCAGTGTAAAACAATTGGCCCGTGAGAATAATAAACAGGTTATTTTAGGAGACGGTATTTTAAAATTTCATGAGCGTGATTCACGAGCGTACTGGCGGCAGCGGTGGCTGGAGCGGATTAGCAATAAAAGTTAAATTGCTAAATTGTCGACGTATCATATTTTTTAACACAATAAAACCTGAATAGATCGGGCTGATAGAGCGTATGTTTACCCTTCTGAATTTAAATAAAATTATCTACTACTTGGTAGCATTATTTTTATTTTTGCTGCCCTGGCAAACTCGGTATATCTATCAACCAGCGTGGCTTAACAGCAGCTATTGGGAGTACGGCACACTTAGTCTCTATGCTACCGAATTACTGGGGTGGGGGATTATAGTGTTGTGTGGTCTACTGTTATTTTTAGAAGTAAGAAATAACAAAGAAGTTGGGCTAAAAAACAAAATTATCCCAGGAGTTAGGTATGCCCTGCCCACACTTGTTATCCTGAGTTTTTTTATTTTCCATAGTCTTAATTTTGACCTTTCTTTGCAGTGGGTGGTACGCGCTGTGCAAGCGTTGTGTCTTGGCTTAATACTCGTTCGTTGCGTAGTGTTGTCCTCAGGGCCCTCAAACATCGTGCTCCCGTTTTCTTTTTGGCTCGGTGGAATAGGCCAGGCCTTATTTGGTATGTGGCAATTTTATACGCAATCCATCCCGGCAAATAAATGGCTGGGGCTCGCCGCGCATCGGCCGAATGAGTTGGGGGCGGTAGTGATTGAATATGGGGGAGAGCGAATATTGCGCGCCTATGGAGCGTTTGGTTCGCCTAATTCCCTGGGAATTTATTTAGCGCCGGTGTTGGTGACGGGATTGATACTGTCTGTTGCGGTGCGTAATAAAAAAATAAAACGGGGCGTTGTTCTCGGTCAGCTTATTATTCTTTCGGGCCTTTTGGTGTCATTTTCACGCGGTGCGTGGGTGGCCGCGTTTTTGGGGAGTGTTACGTTCTTTTTTTTGGCCAGCAAAAATTACGTTGCTAAACATTGCCCCGGTGCAACTATTAGAATCGGTTTAAAACAGATCGGCCTCCACCTGTTGCCATATATCATCTCCATAAGTATTTTTTTTATTTTTGCCCACCCGCTTATCGGCGCGCGGTTAAATGTAACAAATCGTTTAGAAAACCGTTCGTTATCCGAACGCCGTACCCAGTGGAGTGAGGCGTTACCCCTCCTAAAGGATAATTGGCTATGGGGTGTCGGGCCGGGGAATTATACCCTCGGTCTCGCTATTCAGTATCCTGGCCGCCCGGCCTGGGCCTATCAGCCGTTGCATAATATCTTCGGAATCGCCTTGATTGAATGGGGGGTAGTCGGAGTAGTGGGTTTAGTAGTAGCGGCTGTATTGATTGATAAAAAAAGATTGTTTTTTACCTGGCTTCACTGGCCTCTGGTTGTTATGCTAGCGACAGCCGGGCTATTTGATCATTGGTTGGTAAGCCTATATACAGGTTTGTTACTACTGGTTGTACCGCTTAGTTTGGCCGTCGGTTTGGCCAAGAGTAGCACAGTAAAATCTGATATATTTGTGGATAACTGTTGTTAGTTCCTCTCTTGACAGCATGGTAGGATTGAGTACAATGAGGGAGTTATCACTCATATTATTTGAGTGATAAAAATATCTTAATTTAATAGTTATTAACTGTTACGCGTATGCAAATCAGACCACTCGGCGACCATGTGTTGGTTCGTCAAAAAAAAGAAGAAGAAGTGACTACGTTTGGCCTAGTTTTACCTGAAACGATGGAAAAAGAGAAAAAAGCCGAAGGCGAAGTGATCGCGATCGGCCCCGGTAAAATCATGGACAATGGCCAGCGCTCCACGATGGATGTAAAAGTAGGCGACCTAGTTATTTTCAAAACCTGGGGCGGCGACAAAGTGGAAATCAATAAAGAAGAGTATAAAATTTTATCCCACGACGATATTCTCGCCGTGTACGAAAAATAAACAGCGTCCCGTTGCTTAAAATTAATGCTTAATTTCTAGATGTATGGCTAAACAAATTATCTACGGCGATGATGCTCGCCACAAACTCATGCAAGGCGTTAACACGCTCGCTAATGCGGTGAAAGTAACGCTTGGCCCCAAGGGTCGCAATGTCGTGATCGACAAAGGCTATGGCGCCCCTACCATCACGAAAGATGGTGTGACTGTTGCCAAAGAAGTTGAAGTCGAAGATAAATATGAAAACGCCGGCGTAGAATTAGTCAAAGAAGTCGCCAGCAAAACCAACGACGATGTCGGTGACGGCACTACAACCGCTACCGTGCTCGCCCAAGCGATCGTACGCGAAGGGATGAAAAATGTTACTGCCGGTACCAATCCGGTCGCCCTCAAGCGCGGTATTGATAAATGTGTCGATGCGATCGTAAAAGAATTGCAAAATAAAATTTCTAAACCAGTCGAACAAGATGAAATTGCCAACGTAGCCTCTATTTCCGCCAATGACAAAGAAATCGGCACTCGGATTGCCGAAGCCATGAAAGAAGTGGGTAAAGATGGTGTTATTACCGTCGAAGAATCCCAGTCTTTTGGCATGGAGATCGAAGTAGTGCAGGGCATGCGTTTTGACAAGGGCTATGTCTCGCCCTATATGGTCACCAACGCCGAACGCATGGAATCAGAATATGTTGATCCGTACATCCTCATCACTGATAAAAAAATCAGCTCCATTCACGATATTTTACCACTCTTAGAAAAAGTCGCTCAAAGCGGTAAAAAAGAATTAGTGATCGTAGCCGAAGATGTCGATGGCGAAGCGCTCACTACATTGGTATTGAACAAGTTACGCGGCACTTTCAACGTGCTAGCGGTCAAAGCGCCGGGCTTTGGCGACCGCCGCAAAGAAATGTTGCAGGATATTGCAGTCTTGACTGGCGGCAAATTAATTACCGAGGAACTAGGTTTAAAATTAGATGGTACTACGATCGAAGATTTAGGCCGAGCCCACAAAGTAGTTGCTACCAAAGATACGACCACGATCGTCAAAGGTGACGGCGACAAGAAAATGTTAGCCGACCGTGTAGCCCAGATCCGCAAGTTGATCGAACAAACAGACAGTGATTTTGACCGCGAAAAACTCCAGGAACGCTTGGCTAAATTAGCCGGTGGCGTAGCTGTCATCCGCGTTGGAGCCGCCACCGAAACCGAAATGAAAGAAGTTAAACATCGTATCGAAGACGCCGTAGGCGCTACCAAAGCGGCCGTAGAAGAAGGTGTGGTACCGGGCGGCGGTGTCGCGCTTATCCGAGCCGTGCAAATTATCGATACCCTGAAATTAGAAGCCGAAGAAATGATCGCGGCCACAATTTTGCGCCGCGCGCTCGAAGAGCCGCTTCGTCAAATTGCCGCTAATGCCGGAGTTGACGGCTCGATTGTCGTGGATGCTGTGAAAAAAGCAAATGACATGTATGTTGGGTATAACGCAGTTACCGGTGAATACAAAAACATGATCAAAGAAGGTGTTATCGATCCGACCAAAGTTACCAGGAGCGCGCTCCAGAATGCTGCGTCAATTGCCGGCATGTTCCTCACAACCGAAGCGATCATTACCGATCTGCCAAAGAAAGATGAACCAGCAATGCCGCCGATGGGTGGGGGCATGGGTGGAATGGGCGGAGGTATGGGAGGGATGTATTAAACCAAAAGTAAGTAGTATATAAGTAAAAAACGCCCATTTTTTGGGCGTTTTTTTTATACAACAGGATTGTCTAATCAGCAGTGATATGATACGATTGTTGACATATTTTATATTTGGGTATGTCTCTTGAAAAATTGCGTGCTGTGCAAGCTAAAATTGAGTCTGCGATCAAGCTGTTGCATATTGAGGAGAAACAAAAAATTCAACTGCAATTAGCCGAAGAGATGAATCGGCCCGATTTTTGGTCCGAACAAAAAAAAGCCCAGCGTATCGCCGCCGAATATCAGGCTATTAAAGAGGAAGTAGAAAAATGGCAAACGGTAGCTAGGCAGGTAGCTGATTTGATCGAGTTAGCCAGCAGTGAAGACGTTGCGCTGGTGGCAGAGATTAGTTCTCAAACTGCACTTCTCGAAAAACAAGTGGCCGCATATGAACTAGAGATCTTGTTGGATGGCCCATACGATCACAATAATGCCATTGTTTCTATCCATGCCGGTAGCGGTGGCACCGAAGCCCAAGATTGGAGCGAGATGCTGCTACGCATGGTGTTCCGGTTTGCCGAGAGTCAGAATTGGAAAACGCGTATAGTTGATGAGTCACGCGGAGCCGAAGCGGGGTACAAATCAGTTACTTTTGAGGTCGTTGGTAAAAATGTCTATGGTTATTTAAAATCCGAGCACGGCGTGCATCGCCTGGTACGCATATCGCCGTTTGATGCTGAAAAAATGCGCCATACTTCGTTCGCGCAGATAGAAGTCTTGCCCGAAATTCCCGAATCTGCCGATTTTGTGTTGGATGCCAAAGATTTACGTATCGACACCTTCATGTCAGGCGGTAAAGGCGGGCAAAGCGTGAACACTACCTATAGTGCGGTACGTATCGTGCATATTCCGAGCGGCATTACCGTATCGTGTCAGAATGAACGTTCGCAACTGCAAAACAGGGAAACGGCCATGAAGATTTTGAAAGCAAAATTACTACGCCTCGAAGAAGAAAAGAAGGCCAAAGAACGCCAGGATCTGCGCGGAGAATACAAATCAGCAGAGTGGGGGAATCAAATTCGTTCGTACGTGTTGCATCCGTATCATTTAGTGAAAGATCATCGAACGGAGTATGAATCTACTGATCCCGAGAGCGTTCTCGAAGGCGCTCTCTTGCCCTTGTCCGAAAGTTATTTACGGTGGATAAAAGAATAAAATCTAATTTTTGGTATGCAAGTTATTCCTCTTGCCGATCTTTCTTTGGTGGTAACGAAAATTAAACAAGGTGCCACCCTCATCTTTCCTACCGAAACTTCGTACGGTTTGGGGTGTGACGCCGCGAATGTTGATGCGGTTAATAAAATTTTTGCTATCAAAGGCCGGGATCCTAGCAAGCCCTTGTTAGTAGTAGTGCCAACGGTTGCTATGGCTCAGCGTTATCTAGAATGGAATAAAACGTTAGAACGGTTGGCGCAAAAATATTGGCCGGGCCCCCTCACTATAGTAGGTCGCTATCACCATACACCTAACACCCCAAGTCTAGCTTCCGGCGTAGTAGCTACAAATGGCACAGTAGCCGTACGCGTAACTAAGTATCCCTATCTACGTGATTTGACTAGGGTGCTTGATAAACCGCTGGTAGCTACTTCCGCGAATGAAGCGGGTCAACCACCCCTCTACGACAGCGCTCTTGCAGAAGCATTATGCGCGCAGTTAAGTGTAGAGCCTGATATAATAGTAGACGCTGGCAGTCTCCCGCGCACGTCCGCCACTACACTCGTTAGCGTAGTTGACGATGCAGTACAGATTTTGAGGCAAGGGGAACTGGTAATTGATGAGCTCTATTAGAAGGTTTTAACTCTGGCGCAGTGTATGACCACTCATTCCTTATTTAATCCCGATTTTCTATTACAGCTGTCTCGTAATTACGGCTTGACGCCGAGTAAAAATTACGGACAGAATTTTTTAGTAGATCCAAGTGCGATAGAAAAAATCATTACTGCCGCCGAGTTAACGCCAACTGATACTGTGGTAGAAGTAGGTCCGGGTTTTGGCGTGTTGACGACCGCGCTCGCGCCGTTGGTTAAAAAAATAACGAGCTTCGAAATTGAAAAACGGCTGGAACCGTATTGGGAAAAAGAGCTCAAAAAATTTCCGCAACTCCAAATTATCTGGGGCAACGTTTTGCATCAAGTCCATAATGTGATTCCGAGCGGGGCCGCACAGTCGATCACGAATGATGCTGGTTATAAATTAATTGCCAATCTGCCGTATCAGATCACCTCGCGCGTACTTCAATTATTTCTCACCGAAGTAGCCCGTCCCAGCCTGATGGTGGTAATGGTGCAAAAAGAAGTGGCCGAGCGCATCTGTGCCAAACCAGGGGATATGTCGGTTTTGGCTCTAACGGTGGCTCAGTACGGCGTGCCCGAGTATATTGGTACTGTACCAAAAACTTCATTTTGGCCCGTGCCCCAGGTTAATTCAGCAATTTTGAAGATTGTTACGAAGCCCGTTACCGCCGCCGAGCAAGATTTTTTTGAGAAGCAGTTGCTACCCTTTATTAAAATCGGTTTCAGTAATCGCCGCAAATTATTGCTGAAAAATATCAAAGGGTATCTAGCTGCCGAACAACAAGCAAAAATAGCGAATGTTTTTGAATCTTGTGGACTGTTGCCAACCGTGCGGGCTCAAGAGTTGAGTCTATCTCAATGGAGAGAACTATATCGAGGGTTATTTAAGAAATAAAATCGATTTTTATTATGGAGCCCGTAATACCCTGCAGCTCTGCTGCAGGGATGTAGGGCTATAAAATATTTGTCGGCGGAGCCGACTCTACTCATAAAAAACCCGCCCAGATACCCTGCGGTCTCTGCCGCAGGGTCGGGTTCATTTTTTATCCACTTAGCAATCAAGCTTGAACATGCTACACTCTTTGAGTAGTAACCTGGCTTTGAATAAACGTGTATGGGCGAAGAAGAAGTAGAAATCTACGAGAAACCAGTCCTTTCTAAGGAACAAAAGACCGGCTTTGTATTGTTGGTCATTTTTGCTATACTGGCAGTAGGGTTAGGGGTGTTGCAAATTAGAAATGGTTTATATGCTCCGTTTGCCCTTAGCAATAAAGTTCCTTTGACCCTAAAAAACGATTTAAACGGTCCGGATAGCTTACGTTTTCGTGATACTGATCATGACGAATTGTCTGATTTTGATGAGTTGTATGTATACGGCACGAGTCCTTATTTGTACGACACTTTTTCGTATGGGATAAGTGACAAAGAAGTGGTAGGCAAAAATTTGCCGCTCTGTCCCAAAGGGCAATGTGCTGACCCACTGGCCGATGCCAGTACATCTACCGTGGCTGAAGATTCTGCGGGCAGCCCTTCAACTATCGTTGTGCCGACAGGTGTTGGTGAAGATCCAGGGACGCCGCAAAATTTAGATCAAATTCTTAATGATCCGGTACAGTTACGTAAAATGTTAGCTGAAAGCGGGGTTAGTCAAGAGGTCTTAAAGAAGTTAAGTGATAGTGAATTATTAAAAATGGTTACGGAAATTTTGAGCACCCCTAGTTCAAGCACTACGTCAGTAGTCGGGCCTATTAAACAACCATGAATAATTATCCCAAGATAAAATTTTTTTCTTCCTCCCTGTTGCTGGCTATTTTTATAGTTACTGGTTTAGGAGGAATGTTTTTTTTGCCTCAGGCAGCCCAGGCCCAGTTTATAGTTAGTGATCCCGGTAAGCAGGCCCAGGATTTGGCTTTTCGTACGATTGATAATTTTACACAAGGTCTCAAAACTGCTGTTTTAACAGCTGCAGGTACTGCCGTTTCGACTGTTTTGAAAAAATTAACCTATGAATCTGCAGTTTGGCTCGCTTCGGGCGGAAAAGGTCAGACTCCGTTTGCCGACACCAAGACTTTTACTAATTATCTAGGAGATGTCCTGAATGATGCCGGGGGCCGGGCAATCGAAGAATTGGGCAGACCAGGAGGCTTCAATTTGTGTAAAATCCCCGACGTAAAAACTGATTTGGCTCTCCGACTGGGGCTGCGTCTTAGTTTTAACCCCACTCCCACCGATCTCGCTAAGCAGCCGAGTTGTACCTTTACGGATTTTCAAAAAAACTGGAGTGCAGAATCATGGAAAAGTAAATATGGCGACACCTTTAGTGCCGGTTCAATAGAAAAACAATTTAACGCAGCTCTTGATGTTGATCAAACGGGCTTAGGGATAGCGCTTATCGGGGCCCAAAAAATAAATGATCAAATCAATAAAGCGGTCAGTGGAGCAACCAATGAACGTGTGGCTAATCAAGGTTTCAATGCGAAACTGAGTAAAGTTTCGAATCAAATACAGATTCCGGCGCAGGTAATTGGTGAGGAATTCAAGAAAAATACTCCAGGCGAAGAAACCAAGAGAAATCAAGATCAAATCGAGGCTGCTATCACGAATGGCGATTTCAAGGCTCTTCCTAAGGCGTTGATTACTTTTTTTGGCAATACTCTGGCCGGAAATGTGATCAAGAATTTTCAGGAAAAGGGAGTGTTGCCATTTGGCATCAACTGTATCGGAAGTGTGGGTGGCGAAAATTGCGCTAAACGCGCAGATTTTGCAGGTAGTTTCGAAGAAAGCGGGGTGTTTAGTAGCCGAGAAGCCGCCCAAGAATTGTTTAATGAATATTTGGCCGTCCAGACTGATGTGGTGGATGAATATAATATTTTATCTCAACTCAGCACCTGCCCCGATTCTCCAAATTTATATAATTGCCGCGCCGATGACAAACTGGTGGAAGCAGCTCAATCCAGTGCGGCGGGGGATTCCATAACAATACAAGAAGCATTATCCAAAGGTCTTTTGCATCCTGATTGGCAACTTATTCCTCCCACCCGTATTGCAGAAAATACTTCTAAGAATTGCTACAAAAGCAACATGTATTGCTATAGCAATATAAAAGTATTGCGGCAGGTCAGGCTTTTGCCTATCGGTTTTGAAATTGCGGCGTTGAACAGTGACCCCGATAAGCCTTGGACTCTCGGAGAAGTAGTAAAAGGCTTTAATAATTGTGAATATCAAAACGGGGTACTTTCTTACGACCCCATCAATCATCCGTTCTGTCATTTAATTGACCCAAATTGGGTTTTAAAAGTTTCTCCGACTCGCTGTAATGCAGTTGTTTTTGGCTCTACATTGTTAAACCAAGATGTCCCTGATCGTATCCAAGAATGCGCAGATTTAAGCAGTTGTGTGGGGTATAATAAAGATGGAACCTGCATTAGTTACGGTTATTGCACGCGCGAAAAAAATACCTGGAGTATCAATGGAGAAAAATGCGATGCACAATTTCGAACTTGTCGTTCTTTTACGGATAGTACAGGAGCGACCAAGGCCTATGTCTATCGCAGTTTAGATACAGGTAGCTGCACCGAAAAAAATAGCGGCTGTTTGGCCTATAGTTTGAGTCAGGATGCTTCTGGTAAATGGCAAGCTCCTGCCACCCCCTCTGCGGCAAATAATTATATTAATCAGAGTGTTTATTTAAACAATCAAGTGTCTACTTCCTGCAGTACTCAATCGGTTGGATGTAGTGCTTTTAAATTGGCTAGTGCAGGTTTGAATGCTAGTAACAATACGTTACTATATTTGCGTCAGGCCCCGCCCTATTTGAAATGTTACGATTCTAACCCTGCTACGCCTGTTATCGAATGGCCAAAAACCCGTGCTGATTTACAACGATTGCAAGCTGATCCGCAATGCGCGGAATATGCCGGCGTCTGCATTCCTGATGAAGTAAGTTGCAATTGGTATACACCAGCGCTGGGCGGGGGTATCCGAGTGCCTGGTCGTTTTGAACCTGCTGCTGTAGAAAATAATCAAATCGTCTGGAATGATCAATGTGACGCTTCGTGTGTAGGCTATGCTAGCTTCCGAGAATTGCCCAGCAATTATTCTGTTGGACAAAATTTGGCGTATATAATTCCAAAATCAGGCCGCACCTGTCAGGCTTCCGAAGAAGGCTGTTCCAGTTTTACGAATCTTAGCACTACCAATAATGGTGTGGAATCAACTGAGTATTTTTCCTACTTGCGCACCTGTGCTTTGCCCAACGCCAGTAATGACAAAAATTTTATAACCTACGAAGGGGCAACGGTAGGTGGTTATCAGATCAAGACTTTCACGCTGGTCAAGGATTCAACTGGCGGGCCGCGCTATTGGTATCGTACACCGGCCGATTTGCAGCAGTACGAGACGATCTGTACAGAGAGTTTGTATAAACAAGGGTTGGCAGACCCGGATTGTCGCCAATTTAATGATGACCAAGGACAAATTTATTATCGTTTATTAAGCAAAGTCATTCCGGTTAGCGAAAGCTGTACGCCATATCGCCTTAATACCACTGAATTACTTAGTGCCTCCGCTCTTGATCAGACTGCGTGCCAACAACAAAAAGGCTTGTGGAGTAATAATAGTTGCTCACTGTGTTTGCAAGGCGGCGAGTATAAAGACGGGTCATGTTTTTATTACGGATTACCCGAGAGTGTTAATAATGCAGCAGGCAATAGCCGTACCTGCCGCGCCGAAGCCGATACCTGCCGCGCCTATAAAGGCAATACTGGCAACAATATCCGTCAAATAGTAAGTGAAAATTTTGAGGGAAGCAACCCGGTGCAGGTTTTATCTGGCTGGGGGCCAATCGGGCAAGTAAGCGTATCGGGAGAATCTACCCATGTCGGCGAGCATTCGCTAGGGTATGATGGTAGCGGTACTGTTACTAAAGATGTACAGCTCGTTCCCGGCAAAACCTACGATTTGACTTTTTGGGCTAAAGGCAGCGGTCAATCAGTAACCGTGTCTCTCAATAGTGCCGACGGCAGCTTTGCCAAAGATTTTGCCACGATAAGCCTAGGTGACACATGGAACCTGTACCATTTAGGACCCGTAGAAGCCAAAGGTACGACCGTCAGTATGCTCTTGGCGTTCAAGAATGCCTCTGCTGCCAAGCTCTATCTTGATAATGTTCGTCTGGTAGAAATTACCGATTATACTTTCTTGGTCAAAAAATCGCTATCAGTGAGCAATCTCTGTGACAGCGATTCAACAGACAACTTACCAGGTGAAGCGCTGGGTTGTTCGGAATATAAAGACCCGGCTAACAAGAGTTTTTATTTAAGTAATTTTAGTTATCTTTGCCGCGAAGGGGCTATCGGGTGTAGTGCAGTCTTTGATACCAAAAACACGCCTGCTGACGCCGGTCCGCGCGCTTATAATATTTGGTTAAGCGGAGCGGGCGGTACCACGGCTCAAGCGAAGTTGAGTGATGCTGTTTCCGACACCTTCTCTTGTCAGATTCCGGTCGGAGGAAGTGGATGTTATGTCAACATTTTTGGGCATGAAGTCGGCAAAATAATTAATGCAGTTGGTGCTGGGGCTATAGTAAAATCGACCACCATTATTCCGTCCGATACCCCGGCTGATGCCCCTATATATTTAGTGGCTAACGAAGCTTCTTCGTGCAATGTGGCCGATCTTGGTTGTGTTTACGCTGGTAAATCTGTCGCAAGCCCGCTTGGTCCTGCCTTTGTCACGACGACTATTAAAAATGACCCGGCTTTGTATGAAAATACCTTGTGCCAAAGCGAAGCAGTTGGCTGTACTACCTATGGCGATAGTAATGGGGGGCAAGTCTATTTCAAAGATCCGAGCTTAATTGAGCAAAAGATCTGCACCTATAAAAATGATGTAGTCATAAATGGCGCCAAGGTAGGTGGGTGGTTCTGGAAAAATGTTGGCGTGTGTAGTGATAAAAAAGATCAAAAATGTCAGCAGGATACTGACTGTAATAGTGGTGCAACGTGCATTAATATCGGTACTCAGCCTTGTTACCCGGATTATTTCCAAGAAGGCGGCACCTACGGCTTGTGGTCATACGGAGACACGGGTAAATATAATAATTTTGTTGGCGAATGTCCGGTTGAGCAGGATCGTTGTACTGAGTTTGTAGATCGTAATGATAATAACAAGGCGTATTATTACAAAAAGAATGAAAAAATAACTGCGGGGGACTGTGACGGACAAGTGTCTCAGCGTGAAGGTTGTGCCTTGTTCGATCAAACAGACAACCCGAATCACTTCTTCTTAACACAGGAATCATACAAAGCAAGTGAAAACAATAATTTCCAAAAAGTAAAACCAGTAGTTGCATCTGATCCAGGTAACAATGATGCAAATATTATTATTAAGGTTGAGCGCGACCGAGAGTGTGGAGAATGGCTGCAATGTCGTTCTTCGCATCGCGTGTGGGATGTTAAAAACAGCCGTTGGAAAAATGTGTGCGATTCGATCGGTCGTTGCAACAAAGTTCCAGAGACCAGCAGTGAAAATAACCTAACCAATTGTGCTAGTTGGGTTGAAAGTGATTTAGAAAATAATGATTTTTCCGGCGTGGCGCTCACTCCACAAAATTATATCGATCGGGATATTAGCTGGAGCGGCCAGGATTTCGCAGGATATTCGATTTTAGGGTTAGTTCCGATTGAAGAAGTGTCGCAAGTTAATATTAGTACTAATCCGGAAAAACCGGATTGGCGTCTGGTCAAGACTATCCCCTGTGGTGGTATTAATTGCGCTATCGGGGTTGATCCGGGTAGTACCGCTTGTACCTCCAAACCCGAAGACACGACTTGTGGGAAAGACCGGTCTGGTACCTGTGTTAACAAGTTGTGTATCAAAAATTTGGACAATACTTCATTGTCTAATAACAAAATAAATACCACGGAATTTTATTCTAATAAAATTCCAACTCAAAGCTGCCGCGCTTATCCGGAAAAAGATTCTCCATTCCCAAATTTGACGGAGGTGAGCGGCAAGAATTCATCTAATAATTTTCAAAAAGTTAATTTGTGTAATGAAATTAAAGGCCCAACTACTAACGCAGCCGCGGCGTATGCTTGTGAATGTGATTATGTTAAAGCATCTTATGGGGATTTGCAGACCGTCTATTGGAACTATAATAGCCCTAACAAGCTGGATCCCGCGCCAGGTAGCAAGAGTCCAGGAGAAAAGCTGCCCGACGGGCTGTGTGTAGGGGGAGGTATAGACAAGGAAGGTAAGCCGGTAGATGGCAAGGCCTGTCTCGTGGACGACGATTGTGTTGGAGTGAGTAAAAATGCGGGCACATGCAGCCGTTTGAAAAAAGAATCCAAATTATTAGGTTGGCGCGGTTTCTGTTTAGAAAGCGATCTATCTCGTTCGATTAATGGCAATGGGAATGCTCATCCGTGTTTAAGTTGGTTGCCGATTGATTTTTTGGCCGGAACGGTGGACGTTAATAATATATATCCCGAGGCCGGGTATACCCCCCCATCCGTAGGCGGCAAATATTATTGTATTGAAGCCAGCAGCAGTGGTGGCGCCGGCACAGGCGATAAAACATGGCCACAATATACGTATCCATATAATCACTATGTGGTAGTCCGTGGTAAAAAAGGACAAAGTGACTCAACCCTCTTTTTTGGAAGTAATAAAAATTATAATGCCGAACTATACGGTAAAGCGTCGGGAGAAGAATTTTCTCGCGGTCGCTTCGATTTTACTACAGACAATGAGGTTCTGGTAAGTGCGATTGCCAATAGCAATGAACAACTTACTACTCCTATTAAAAAACAAGATATTGAACAAGTGATCTTTACCGTCAAGAATGGAGACGGAGAGGATCCCAAAAATGGAACGACCGCTATGTTATGGCCTAATGCTCCTATGACTTCCGGCGGTAATGGTTTTCAGGCTGAATATACGGTCGACACTAACGGAGCAAATACGCCGGGCAGAATTGTGACTGGTCGTTATTTCGGTCGACCTAACGAATTCATTCTATTTTATGGCAGTCGTCAATTTGATGATCAGGAAAGCACCTATGTAGATTCAGCCGGCAATATTTTGGATGTACAAGGCCTGCAAGGAAATATTTTTGCCAAAAATGGTTCTTTGCAAGTGGGTGACGTCAATTTGCCAGAGGGAATTTGGGATCAAACCGCGCTACCTGATTTTAATACGAAAGTCTGCCAGTCTAGAAAATCAGATGGAAATTGGCATGCTATTCGCTTGGTCTTTAAGCCAAACGGTGATTTCAGTCACTATGATACGGCGTATTGTGATGTGTCAAATGATGATGGAGAGGTTAAATATGAGGTTGTTTTTAAATTACGTCAGTGGTGCAGAGTAGTAGCGGATGTCGGCTATGATCCACTGTCCGCATCTGCAAACCGGGCAATCGCCGCCACAAATAATCTGTGGTCAGGATCAAATTTTGTGCTTAGCGGCGGCCAAAATGAGTTTGGTAGAGCCATAGTTTTTGATCGTAATTTGCCGGTGTCTGCATTTGGTAGTTTGCTCGCAGAGGAGTTCAACCTGTCACAGCGTGAACCGCTGGTAATGTCCAATTTTGCGTATCGTGACGGAGCAAATGATTGTGGTAGCTCTACAAATAAAACGTGTCGTTTTGCTCCCGCAGTAGTCATTCCAGGCAAGCGTGACCCCGGTGTACTGTTTGAGTCAGAATTTGGTCCCAAAAATAATACTGCCTACGAGAAACCCAGTTTGGCCAGCGGTTCATCGTTTGGATGTTCGTTTCGTAATGGTGGTTGTGTGAGTGTCGCGGTTAATGGAGAAGAGACCAATAATAGCAGCGCAAGTTACCTGAGCGGTAATGAGGGTAGTCAAGTTCTTGAATCACTTTTCCCTCGCGTCAAAGGATATGCGGTTTTTGACTTGGATAGAAGTGCTTACTTTCCTTCTAGAGAACAAGAATTGAAAGATATGGATAGTACGGAGCTCGGCATCTCTGGCAGAAGGCCGAACAGTCCGTTGGTCTTCCCAATCCAAGATGAGGCTTGTTTGGCCGACGATCAGTGTGTCGAAGACAGTAGCGAGCCGGGAATTACGATTAATGATAAATCACGTAGTTCGGTACGGTACTTTACTCCTACCGCCAAAACAACCCTCAAATTTTTTGCTTTTGCCGATTCCAATCAAATGCCGCTTAGAAATATTAAAGTAGATTGGGGGGACGGTACCACAGTTTTTGAGTCTTCGGGGTTGTACCGGAATGAGCGCGGGCTACAAGAGGCTGTTTGCAACAAAAAAACCAATACCTGTCAGACCACGGAGTTATTGGATGAAAGCTGCCCATGTTCTACGCCAGGCGCAGTCTGTAATCCGGCGATCGGACGGTGTGTGTTGACTCGTTCTGATGTAGGGGCTCAATCGTGTGTTGCAGATAGCGATTGCAAACCATCTTCTACGTGTTATGATGCTGCCGGAGCCAAAAATTTTGGTTTTGGACATATCCAGGATCAGACCTGTCATAATGGCTATTTCCAGTTTGACCACACCTATCGGTGTACTACGAATAGTCCGTCTTTTCGCCAAACTGCCGATTGTCCGGGTGGCGTATCCGGCCGTAATTCTGCTTACCCCAACGGGTGTTGTATGTTCCGCCCCAAAGTGCAGGTAAAAGATAATTGGGGTTGGTGCAATGGCACGTGCCGTTTGAAAGATTTTGATTATTTGGGATGTTATGATGGCAAAGGAAAGAATGAGTGTCAGCAGCCAGAAGCCTGGACAGCCTTTGGTACTGCTAAAACCCCCAGTTATGTAGTGTTGCCGCCGGCAAAATAGAAAGATTAGTAAAAATTATCTATAAACTTCGGCCGAAAAGCCGAAGTTTTTCTTATCCCCACGTGGATTGTTTGCTTCACCAAAAAGTGCTATAATCAATCTAATTTTAGACCCATCTAGAATGGACGCCTTTTTAAACAAAATTAACAATATATTTTCACAATTTCAAACCAAGCGTTATCAAAAATACGCCATATTTTTATTTCTCTTAATAGTAGTCGGGTCGGTCTTTGTGATGGTTCACGCGGTAAACGCGCAAACAAACGTCGCCACCTTCGTCGAAGATAGTTTTTGGTTCCGTCTTTTTTCCAGGATCTTATTAGCTATTTCCGGTCTGTTTCTGAAAATGACCTTGTTTATTTTGAGTTTTGTAATTGAGCTCGCCGGATATAACGGTTACATTGATTCGCCTGCAGTAACAATTGGTTGGGTTATGATACGCGACATGACCAACATGGCCTTTGTCGTGATTCTTTTGCTTATCGCCTTTGGTACGATCCTGGGTATTGAACAGTATGAATGGAAAAAGTTGCTGGTAAAATTTGTTTTCGCTGCTATTCTCGTTAACTTCAGTCGCACCGTGTGCGGCATACTCATCGATATCGGCCAGGTTCTCATGACCACCTTTGTGAATGGCATTGCGGCTACTGCCGGTGGTAATCTGATCACCGCCTTCAATCTCGACAAAATCATGAATTTAAGTGGTAATGCTAACCCAGCCAATATTGGCGACTCTGGGTTTTTGATAGCGAGCATAGCGGCCGTTTTTTTTACCGCAATTGTCATGTGTGTCATGGGGGCCTTTCTCTGGCTCTTGTTGGCACGCATGGTCGTGCTGTGGGTCTTGATTATTTTGTCTCCATTAGCCTTTGTTTTGAGCGTGTTGCCCCAAACCGAAAGTTATGCCAGTGAATGGTGGCATGAACTGTCTGCTAATATTATTACCGGTCCGGTACTATTATTCTTTGTTTGGCTATCGTTTGTAACGCTCGGAGCCGGGAATATTCATAGTGATATTGCGAACAATACCAGTGTGCCTAATAAAATCGAAGATTCTGACAAAGCAGGCAACGCGCAGTTTGGCAAAGAAACGCAGACCGCCGGTATCAGCGAAGCTATGGGATGGGCGCAGATGGCTAATTTCGCAATCGCGATCGCCATGTTGTTGGTGGGTGTTAAAACCGCCCAAAAATTAGGTGGAGCCGGGGCCGATGCGATTGGTAAAGGGGTGGAGTATGGTAAGAGTATTGGTAAAGCCGTTACCTATAGGCCCGCTTCTTTTGTTGGTAGAAATGCACTTAAATACGTAGGAAAAGCGGCTTGGTATTTTGGTAAAGGTTATAAAAATGTCAATTTTTTCAAAAGCCAGAGGGCTGGTTTCCAA
>CAZPCV010000017.1:0-27141 GCA_964585245.1 uncultured Gammaproteobacteria bacterium | reverse complement strand
ATAAAGCCAAAACGCTCGATCCGTTCAAATTGGTTGCTAACTCTGCAGATCGCGCCACTATTCAGCGCGGCTTTACTCCTACTCCTTACGGTGCAGATATCTTGACTACTCATCTTGTACCTTTGACCGAAGCTGACGGCAAGATTTCCGCTACTGGAGCAAATAACACCAAAGGCCAAACCTTAGCGCTCTATAAGCCAGCCGTACAGTACGGTTTCGGTTCTGACTTCTTCCTCGAAATCGTGCGTGTAGCTGGTTACGGCTATCGCTTGGTTGCTACCTTTGATTTTGCTTTCAAAATCGTGGATGCAGAAGCCAGTCTTTCCAATCCGACCGTTGCTGCAGGTATCAACATCACTATCTAGTGAGTTTACTTTGCCCCTTCTTGGGGCAGGTATAAATTCATTAATTATTTAATATAAAAACGTATGCAATACGATCTCAAAAAAGAACTCATGGACAAGGGAACAATTGACGTTCAATGGCATGGGGAACCTACCAAAGTACTCGTAGATGGAGAGTCAGAAAAAAGAGAAGTTCCTACTAATGGAGTGCTCAAAGTTGGCTTGCTTCAAGCCAAAACCTTGCTTTCCTATAGCCCACTTTGGACGCTTAAAGGCGATAAGCCAACTGAACAGCCGTACATGAATCGTTTCGGTAAGAATGCACCAAGTAAGAAAAATAAGAAAACAGACAAAGAAAGCGGAGAACAAGTAAATAAAAAAGTAGAAGAGTTTACTCGCGAGGAAATTATCGAGGCTTTAAAGAAAGCTGAGGCCACATTTAACGACGCGGCTGAGACAGAAGAATTGCGCGAGTTACTCGTAGAGGCTCAAGCCGAGCAGGAAAAAAAGCTGGCTGATGAAGAACAAAAAGCTAAAGAGGAAAAGAAAAAAAATCAGGACAAGAAAAATACTAAATAGCTAAAAATTTTATGAATCTAAACGACTTTAATCAGACAATCGTGTTTAGTTCGGCAACTACGAAATACTCGGACATCATGCAAGTTGACCCCAGCGTGAACCTTGTAGAAATTGCCAACAATGTAAGCGCGATAGGCGGAACTACACCCTCTCTTGCCATTACCGCTCAAGTTTCATACGACGGAGTGAATTTTGATGACAGGCTTACTTTCCCGGCCATTACTGCAACCGGAATAAAGAAAAGGTATCTTTATGCGCCCGGCTTATTTGTTCGTCTGAAAATGGTATTGACTGGCACGACACCCACCGCCACCATTGCGGCAAAATTACAGCCACGTAGCGGTTTTGATATGACCGCGCCAGCAAGCGATGCTGCGGACGTAACGCCGCATGACAGCACGCTTTTTCCCCAAGGTATAGCACGCTCTCTATACATCGGCACTGGTGGCACGATTAGTGTTCTAACATTAGATGGGTCAAGCGTATCTTTTTCCGTAGGAAATTACAGCTATTTGTACTTGCTTGTTCAGCGCGTAAATAATACCGGAACGACCGCCACAAATATTAAAGCTTTGTATTAGCCAGTATGCTCGGACTCAACCTAAAGATGACCAAGAATAGCAATAAGCCAACAGCGCTTATGTTGCCGGACATGTATTCGTACATGCGTCTTGATTTAGGTGTGGGTTTAGATAGCGGAAACGTCGCTTCAATCGGTGACCAGACGGGAAATAATCATGGTGTAGCACAGGCAGTAGGCTCAAAAATGCCCTTATTTACCGCAGCTGATTCGCAGTTTAACAACATGCCGTGTGCCACGCTTGATGGTGTTGACGACTCGCTCAAAGGAACAAATTTCACATACGGTCCTTTTACTATTTTCATGACGGCCCGATTACTTGGTACAGATGGTTTTCTTTATACCAGAAATGGATTTGGTGACTATCTTTATATTAATGGATCACCAGAATTGTATGTTAAGAGAGGGTCAGCCACTCTTAGCAAAGGAAGCCCGGCAAGAGCTACAGCAACGCCTAAATTTTACTTGATAGCTTATGACGGAACCGAAGCCGGATTGAGGATGTGGGTTAATAACGTGGAAGTTTCTTTAAGTGCTGGTGCTTCGGCTGATCCGGGAACGGCAACGACTACGAGCCACTGGTTTATTGGATCGGATGATGTTTCCTATTTTACCAATATGAAATTTTCCGAGATCGGCATAGCAACTAGATCATTGACCGATGCCGAAAGAACGGCACTATGGATGGATTCTAAAAATTTATACAACCTTTCTTAGTATGCTGCACGATTATATTTTTAATTCTCAAGCACAAGCATTAGCAGCGCTCGCGTTGATTGATGCAGGTGAAGGTTACCCTAAAGATGATGTGGATTATAACGGGGGAATTCATGTATCAAATTTTGAGGCGTTGCATGCTATCGAAATTCGCCAACATCCAACACAGGCAAATAAATACGTGCTTAGAGCCACCAATGATATTCAGACGCGCTATACCGCTGCATTATCAAATGGAACTATTGAAGAAATCGCATGGCCAAGAAATAAACCAACACTATGAACCTTTACGTTACTACAACTGAATTAAAAACTTACCTAGGAATTTCTGGATCAACACAGGATTCACTTTTAAGCATGCTCAACAAACAGGCGACCATGCTGGTAAATGGAATTATTGGGGTAGCTGACCTATCGCTTCATAAGGTAACCGATGAAGTACATGATGCTAAAGGTGCAGTCGTCTATTTATCCGAAGCTCATCCGGTCCGGATCGGCACGGTTATGGATGATGACATCGAATATACACAGGAAGAAGCCTATGATCTGCAAGATCGGGCGCTGTACTTGGAAAACTATCTTAAAAACGGATATCGAGCGCTCAAAGTGTCTTATGCGGCCGGGTGGAACGCTCGGCAGATGGCCTATATCGACATTGTAGACTACTCCGGCCTTGCTCTTGATACGGTGACGGTTGGAGGGGTGGTAAAGACCGCCGGAACCAATTGGACGGCTGGTACTAGCAACTCAGCTACAGCAACGAGCCTCGCCGCGGCAATTAACGGCTTAACGGCCACATTTCCAGCGACAAAAACAGTGAGCGCTTTCGCTTTAGGCTCGCGCGTGTACATTTTGGATGATGAGGTGGGTGGCACGAACAACATCGCTATAAGCGCAAGCGATTCCACGAATATGACGTTATCGGGCGCGGCACTAGGTGGTATAGATTTTCCGGAAGATATTAAAGCCGCGGTGATGATGATGGTTTCTTTCTTAAAAAATCAGTCAAAAAATCGTGGCATAAAGTCTTACACTATCGGGCAAAAAACAATTTCTTTTGCTGATGACGGAAGTTTTGCAATGTTTGAGGGTTTTCTTAGGCCATATATTCAAGTGAAGCTTATAGCCATATGATCGGCGCAAACACTACTGTTTCAATTTATAACATGACGTATGGAGCGAGTACGAATACTTTCCCGGGCAGCCCGAATTTGACTGGCGTGGAAGCGTACATTGAAAGCCAGCGCGGAGAAATACTGCAAGCCTTGGACCAAACCCAAAACATCGAAGTCTTTCTCATGTATTGCGATCCGGTAACCATAGACATGGGGGATAAGGTGGTCGACGCAAACAGTATTGAATATCGGGTAACCGGAATAGAAAAGCACGAAAATAATACTGACAGTGATGATTTATACGTCGTAACTCTGCATAAAGAACGAAATTCAAACCATTAATATGTTCATACTTCAATACAATTCAGACCAGATGGCTAAGCTCTCGGCCGGATTGCCAAACTTAAAGGACGCAGTACTTGGCGCGATGTATGAGGCTGTTTTTTCTACCATTCTTGATATTCGAAATACCGCTAAAAGCCCGGGGTATGTTCCAGTCAAAACAGGTGATCTTAAACGCTCAATTGACAGTAAGGTAGAGCGCGGCGCCGGGCAAGTAACGGGTTACGTGGGCAGTAATAAAGACTATGCACGAATCCATGAATTTGGCGGCCGGGCCGGACGAAATCATAGCGTGTATATCCAGCCAAAATATTATTTCACCCGAGCCATTCAGGAAAATCAAGAAAAAACAAAGTCTAAATTTCAGAAACTGCTTGCTCTTAAAAAAATAGCTCGTTGATATGTTAGCCACCATTCAAAAATTAAAAACCATTCTTGATGGTATTGATAACTCAATCTTACCCCTTAAATATGAGTACCAAGAGACGGCTCCCACCAGCTTCCCTTCGGGAAATATCATTTTTGTGGGTACGAGTGAAAAGATGATTGATACTGTCACAAATATGGTTAACGAGCAATTCATTGTTCGGTCGATCTTCCCGGCGGAAGAAAGGCAAGCAGCGACCGAAAAATGGATGACGCTCATGGATGCGCTGACCGCTGAGTTCAGGAAGGATGACCACCAATCCCTTACTGGCACAGCCGTCAGCTTTGAGATCAGGGGAGTGAGCCCACCGAAAATATCTAACGAGTTTATCCAGCCGGTGATAGTTTTCGACATAGCGGTAGAAGCAAAAATTTTAAAGTTTATTAATACTTAGCATATGCCAAAAGAACATAAAAAAAATGAGGCTGCAGAGCCTAAAGAGGAAAAAATAGATCAACCAACGCAGCGGTACTTTTTCCCCGGGTACGGCGTGAGTATCGAAGCCGCCAGTATCGAAGAAGCAGAACAAAAAGTAAAAAAAATGTTTAATCAAGAATAACTTTATCAAATATGAATGAACATATCGGCCGACTGCAAAAAATCGGCTTAGGCAAAGAATCAACTGCAGGAACTCCGGTATCTGCCACCGCTTGGATTCCAAAAACCGACGGTGCGTTTGAACCGGAAGTGGAAAAGGCCAAAGACCTTTCTGCTTATGGAACGATTGAAGAATTACGCGACAGCCAGACTGTGCGCCAAATGACCAAAACAGAGGTCAAAGGTATTTTCCGTGATCAATACGGCGGCCACCTTCTCAATGCGGCATTAGGTACTGAATACCTCTGCTTGCGCATGACCATGGGCAGCTTAAGCGGAACATTCCAAGTAGGGGAAACGGTAACGCAGGCTGTATCCAGTGCAACCGGAACGGTACGGCGTGTTGATGGTACGCAAATTTACGTTGTCGTAGCAAGCGGAACGTTTACTAGCGGATCTAATACCGTTACGGGCGGAACATCAAGCGCGACCGGGGTTCCTACCTTTGATAACACCTTACGTACCCACGTATTTGCCCGTCTGAACTCAAATAACCATCCCTCTTATACCCTCTATGGCGTGGATGATGTCGGAACGTTCCGTTCGCCATACAGCATGCTCGAATCATTAGAATTAGAGCTTAAAGTAGGGGATTTTCTGAGGTTTGCAAGTGTGTGGAAAGGGCAAAAAGAAAGTTCTACGAGTGCAACCCCTTCCTTTACTACTAGTGAGAATCACTTCTTATCAAAGCATGCCAACCTTAAACTCGCTACTTCACTGTCAGGATTGAATGCAGCCAGCGCGAGCGCGGTAACTTCGGTAAAAATGACCATCCAAAAAAACCTTGAACCATATCAAGCTTTTGGATCGGTAGATGTGGCCAGCATCCACAACAAACAGTTTAAAGTAGTTGGTGAAATTACTGCCCTGTTTAACGCCACCACACTCAAAGATTTGGTGCTGAACTCTACCAAAAAAGCCATGCGCTTAGATTTGACCAATAGCGACGTTACTATTGGATCCGCTGGTAATCCGTTCTTGATTATCGACTTGGCTCAAGTCAGCTTTGAGAACTGGTCCAGATCGGCCGGAAATGATGAATTGGTAATGCAGACGCTCGGATTTGAGGCAGAATTCAGCGTTACCGACAGCGAAAGCATCGCAATGCTCTTGCAGAACACCAAAACCACAGTTTATTAATTATTCCTTGCCTGCGTGCGTAGTAGTGTCGCGCAGGCAATAAGACCGCAGGGGTGAGACATTCGACCTGTTCTCACCCCAAGCGGTAACACTACTTTTTTAAAAAATTAACACTACTAATATATGAAAATTGAACTTTCAAATGGGTATGTCGTTTTAAAAGAGGTTATTACTAGAAAAATAAGCCGTGAATATACTGCCAAATTGTTCGAAGGCGCGACGATTAATAATGAAGGCAAATCATTGCTTAGTCCGATGAATTACGAGAACGCTAGTGAGTATCTAGTAATGAGTTTATTGGAAAAAATTGCGGTGCTGAAAGAAGGTACTGAGCAAGCGGTTTTGGTAGATCGTGAATGGCTGGATAATTTGCCGGTCGAAGACTGGAAAAAAATAGAACGGGCAGTATTGGATATTAATAAAAGTAAAGAAGAGCAAGTAAAAAAATAGTAGCAGGGGTCGAGGGGTACTTTGAACAACAAGAAAATGGATTTTTGCCGATTGAATACCTCGACTACCTGCTTATTAAAGAACTTTATCATTGCACACCGGCCGAATTAGACGAGCAAGATGCGGCAATTGTCGAAATGCATCACGCATTTATCCGCGTACAGGGAGAACAGGAATTTATTCAGCAAAAAAGAGCTGAACAAAAATCCAAACTTAAAAGCTAAACCATATGTTCGAAAATATAGAATGGAGACTTATCGCCCGAGATGAGGCCAGTGCTGTAACTGAAAAGGTGGCAGAGGCCGAAAAAAAACTTGCAAAAGTAACTCAGGACGCATCAGAAGCAGGACAAAGAAGTTCTAGCTCTTGGAAAGAAACAGCCAAGGGGTTTTTTGCTGGACAAGTCGCGATTCAAGCCATGGAGCAGGCATTTAGTTTCTTAAAAAATCAGGTTTCAGCTTCTATAAATGAAGCCATAGAGTTTCAAAGGGTTGATGCCCAGCTTAGTGCTGCCTTAACAAGTACCGGATATGCGGTCGGTTTTACCAAAAAAGAATTAAGCGATTACGCCGACCAGCTATCTAGCGTAACGGCTATAGACGATGATGTTATAAAATCTGCCGAAGCAATGTTGGTAACCTTTACCAACGTAAGAAATGAAGGGTTTAAGGAAGCCACAAAAGCAGTATTGGACATGGCCACTGCTATGAATGGTGGTGGTATTCCAAGCATGGAACAATTAAAGGCCACCGCTATCCAAGTTGGTAAAGCATTGAATGATCCGGAAAAAGGCGCAACCGCTCTAACAAGGGCCGGGGTAACTTTGACCGATGCACAGCAAAAACTCATTGAGAAGTTTGAAAAAACTGGACAATTAGCGAAGGCTCAAAAAATAGTTTTAGATGAGCTGTCTAAAGAGTTTGGTGGAAGCGCAGCATTAGCAGCTCAGACATATGAGGGAAAAATAGCAAAACTCAATAATGCTTTTGGTGATATCAGAAAAAATATTGGCTTAGCAATTGTTGCTGCAGTTAGTCCGTATATAGATTCAACCACTGAAATGGCCAAGAGAACAGCTCAGGCGAGTGAAAAAACAAGTGCTTTAGCTGAGATCGTATACACTGCAGCGGAATTTATAAAAGGGGCTGGATATATTATTCAGGCGGTGGGAAAAATTCTTGGTACGTGGATAGTGACAATAATTACTGCGGGAAATGTGGTGGTTAATTTTAGCAAGGATGTTTTATCCGCATTCAAAAAAGTGGGCGATGCCGGGAAAGTTATATTTGAATCGCTTTCAAAAGCAGCTACTGGAGAGTTTTCTTACGCATGGGAAACCCTTAAAAAGGGAATGAATTTTGATTTTACGAATACACAAAATTCGGTAAGCCTCATGAAAAATGCGATAAGTATGGATATGGGGTCAATAGGTGACTCATTTAATAAAGCAGGGGAGGCTTTTAAGAATGGATTTGATGGAAAAAATTTAGATAATACAACTAAAGCGATGGCAGAGGCATCAGAGAAACTTGCTCAAAAACAGAGAGATGCAAAAGATTCCCTTGAACAATGGAGTGGTGACCATACAAAAGCTGGTAATAAAATAGAAGAAGCACTTAAAAAAGTAGTAGAAGATTATCAAGATTCTACCACTAAAATAACGGAACAGCTTGCAAAACTTGACCAAGAACACAGCGACAAAATTAAAAGCATTACCGAAAAAATAACTACCCTTAAAAATCAATTAAAAATCCTAAATGATGAGTTTACAAATTCAACCGGCGACGCTAATAAAAGCGAGGCTGAAAAAGTAATTGAGCAAGAGCAAAAAGTTGCTGACCTAAAAAAGAAAATCGCAGAAGAGCAAAAAAATCTTGCTAAAAATACCGATGGCAACAGCGACACTTCACGCCTTACTGATCTGCAGTCCGAGTTAAGCAAAGAGGAGCAAGCTCTCAGGCTCTATTCTGAAAAAAGAAAAGGCCTAGATGCAGAACTAGCAGAAGCACGTCGTCGCGCAAACCTCACTGAATTTGAACGATTTGTTGAAGATGTAAATGCAAAGCGAATTGAGGCACAGAAAGAATATGACGAAAAAGTAGGGCGATTAAAGCAGGAGATAGTCGAGCAGGAAGCCTCGCGCGCGGCCGAGCAACTGGTCTATGAGGCAAAAAGAGCACAGTATCTTGAAACCCAAGAGTCTTTCAAGAAATTTCATGATAACTACTTGTCTAGCTTAGACAGTATGAACAAGGCCACTAAGTCAACGGTGGACCAAATGAATCAGAAATTACAGCAACTCAACGCCATAGTTTCGCAAATTGAATCAGCAAAAAATAAAGCCGGGCTTTCAGGCGCGATTATTTCCGATGTTCAGGCGACTGAAAATAAAGCCGTACAAGCAGGCTCTAATTCCAACACGATAAATATTAACCTTGGAGGGGTAACGGTCACCAATAAAGCGGATGCTGATAACTTAGTGCAAAGCATAATTCGCCAGCTTCAACTTCAAGGCTTAGCCAGTGCTTAAATATGAATACTTTTCAACTAAATACTCTAGAACTAAATGACTTGGCACTGCCTGCCGGAGTTGATATTTCAGAATTTGATGATTTGGAATTCGACGGTTACAGCTTGCAGAGTACCGATATTATAAGCTCGGTTATTCGCGATAGCTCTACCCCGGCACGTGAATTGGTGACCTATCGAGCGCCACGCTATGACGGTGGTGGCTTGATCGGTAATTATTTCCGAGAGAGAAAAATCGTGGTTCAAGGAGTGATAAAGGCAGCTACGGCTGCGGAGCTAGAAACCGCTCTCGACACCATGAAACGCAGGCTTACTTTGGCAGAAGGAAATCTTGATCGGAAAATAAGCGGCAATATCCGCCGGATCACTGCCACCCTTTCTAATCCAGACCAGCTCTTTGCCCGGCGCGAGGGTTATCACATCACTGTATGCCCTTTTGATGCTGAATTTTTGGCCTTAGAACCGATGTGGCATGACATTAACTATACCTCACTTACCACGACCGGAATCACCAATTTAGTCCATAATGATACCGCAGAAAATGAGGGAACCTATAAAGCACAGGCTGTTCTCATCGTTATTTTTGACGCGGCGACATCAGTGACGGCTTTTAAATTCGCAAACACCTCAAACGGTCAAGAAATTACCATAACCAGATCATACACAGCTGGAGACGTGCTGATAATTGATGGCGAAGAAAAAAGCGTAACGGTGAACGGTACGGAGGTTGATTATACTGGGGCGTTTCCAGAATTCGACTATGGAGCCAATACTTATTCTCTGACCACCACAGGATCAAGTGTTGATTACACTAAAACAATGAAATTTAAAAAAACCTATTTATAAAATATGAATCTCACTCGTAAACTTTACAAACACAAAGACAATGTAGCCGCCCAACTGAACGCTGGAATTAGTGCTGGCACCCTTTCGATTGTTTTAAAAAGCGGTCAAGGCGCTCAATTTCCAACAACCTATAGCGGAACGGCTACCAGCACTGGAACGGCTAATACGCTGAATGCAACTGGCATAGGTGCAAGCGGTGCGGCAGTGGGCGACATTATAGAAAATGTGACCGACGGAAGTTATGGGGTAATTACGGCGCTTTCCACCAATAGTGCTACGACTACCAACTTAAAAGGAGGTTCGGCAAACATGTGGGCAAATACCAATAAATGGGCCGTGAATCGTTTTGTAGCTACCTTGATTAACTACGATACAGATGGGACAACGGTACTTAAAAGAGAAAAAGTTTTGATTGATAGCCGAAGTACGGACACCTTGACTGTAAACACGAGTGGTCGTGGGTTTGATGGATCAACCGCTCAAAGTTTCAGTGCCGATGACTATATTTATATTCTTTGGACCAGTGCAGCGAGCGATGGATTAATTCAAGCATTTTCACAGGCTTTGCAAGATATTGATCGTATCAGCCAAGCGGTCGTTTTTTATGGCGTGGATGCCGGAGCAAACGATACCTATGCGATAACTATCGCTACATTTCCTATCACCTACGCAGCCGGACAAACAGTTGTTTTTAAAGCTAATACGGTAAACACCGGCGCCTGTACTTTAAATGTAAACTCTCTCGGAGCAAAAACAATTAAAAAAGGGGCAACGAGTGATTTGGAGGATGGAGATATCCAAGCTGGAGAAACCGTAACGGTAGTATATGACGGAACAAATTTTATTCTCATCAATACGGAAAGTGGAGCAACGCCACCCGGCACAGTTGCCATGTTTGGGGCTTCAAGCGCTCCGGCTGGTTGGCTCTTATGTGATGGGTCGGCGGTATCAAGATCAACCTATGCCGCTTTATTTGCCATAATTTCAACAACTTATGGTTCAGGCAATGGTACGACCACTTTTAATTTACCAGATATTAAAGGTCGTGTGCCGGTTGGCTTCGATTCCGGGCAGACTGAATTTGATGCGCTGGGTGAAACAGGTGGTGCAAAGACACATACCCTTAGCCTCGGAGAAATTCCGGCCCATACTCACGTTGTTTCAAATACACAAGATAACGCTCCTTCGGGTGGCTCTGGTCAAAAGTGGACTGGTTCAACCGGCTCAATTCAATCCGGTTCAGCTGGTGGTGGTGGCGCACATAACAACCTGCAGCCTTATATCACTCTGCAATTCATTATAAAAACCTAGTATGCAGAAAAAGTACGCCGTTAAAATTTATTCTATCAACGGAACGTACATAAAGACCCTCAACCCAAAAAAGGAGATGGTCGATATTAGGTTTACTAGCCGGATCAATGGCGGTCAGGGCCAATGTATTTTAGAGGTTGCTCTGCCGTTTGATAATTTTGACGAGGGAGTAAGTATCGCGCATACGAACATAGTAAAAATTTACGAAATAGATGAGGTAAATAGCCCAACGCCGCGCTTAATCTATACCGGATTTATTTCGCAGTATGCACCTTATTTTAGAGCGGGCTCAGAGGGAGTGAGAATTGTACTGCTCGGACTGGTTTCGTTGCTTTCATTTGGATATTTCAAGAACGGTAGTAATTTTACGGTAACTAAAAGCGCCACCGATCCGGCGCAAATAATGAAAGACGTGATAGACCATTTCAATTCAATATATTCCGGGAGTTGGATCGGATATGGCGCTGAGACAGTAACGGTTGGAACGAACGTAACCTATGAGTTTAAAGACCAAAAGTGGTTTGATTCTCTAAAGAAAGCCTTCGACCTTGCAGGCAGCGGCAGGTGGTGGGCGATCCGAGAGGACGGTCAGCTTTGGTTTAAAACTAAGCCTGTTAGCCCAACACACCGATTCACACTTGGGCAAGATGTCGAGACAGGTGAAATTGTAAAAAACAACGAACAAATCGTAAACGCTCTACAGCTACGCTGGAATACTGGTCTGTCTAGTTCCACCGACTATTCAGACGCTACCAGTATCACCGCTTATGGCCGAAGAGAGAAAATCGTAAGTGACGAGCGCATAACGCTAACGGGTACGGCCGACCAGAGGGGGAACGGCGAAATAGGAGACAATAAAAACCCAAAAGTACAGGCCAAGCTCAGAATAAATACTAATTACGATATCGAAACTATAAAGCCGGGCGATACTTGCTCAGTGTTCAATGTGAAACAGGGCAGTACTGTGTTCCCCAGCAATATGCAGATAACGTCAGTAAGTTATTCTCCCGATGGTGTAGATTTGGAACTTGAAAATACACTAGCCACCTTCGGCGATAATTTCGAAGAGGCGGTAAATGCTATCAGTAATTAGTATATGAGCAGTGAAAATCCTCAAGTAATTAATGTAAATCAGCCAATGCCTATGCAACCTGCGATGATGTCGGGGAACGACCATGATCTTTTGATCCGGATAAGTACACAGTTTGAAACCTACCAGCTAATGAGTACCCAGCAGTGGAATGATCTGCACAATAAAATGAACCGTTTTTTAACCCAAGTAGAGAGTAAAGCTGATAAAAAAGATGTTCAACAACTCGAAAATAAAATGACAGACCTGTTTGGAAACCTAAGCAAGCGTTTGGGCGATATCGAAGATAGACAGCAAAACGAAAATACCAAGAAACAGACCATTATCAATCTAGGCGCAGCAGGGTATAAGTTTTGGCTATTTCTTTCCGGGTTTATTCTATTCTTACTTACTATTATAAAGGCCTTAAAACCTTAAGTTATTTTTAATCTTTTTAACTATGGAAGACCAGCCACAAAACATTCCACCGATCCTCGACGCGCGGCTCTCGCCCGACGATAACCGTGACATCAAATTTGCACAGGTCGCCGGTCCGGTAGAGCTGCCCAAAGATTTTGAGTGGGATATTTCCGACATTCCCGTGCTCGATCAAAAACAGCTAGGCGCCTGCGTGGGCCACGGCGGCGCGGGCGAGAAAGACCGACAAGAAAAAGAGGAAACGAAGACGGTCATACATGCGAACGCACGTTTTCTCTATGCTCTTTGCAAAATGCTTGACGGCAACCCAGAACAGCAAGGCACCTTTGGCCGCATGCTCATGCAGGTCATGAAAAAATACGGTTGCGCGACCACCAAATACTATCCGAACGATACGACGCTCGCCCACGGCGAATATATCGATATAAACAAGATTCCGGCCGAAGCATGGGAAGAAGCCAAGCAGTACAAGATCGAAGGTTTCGCGAGCGTCAACATGCAAAGCCTCACCGAGATCAAAGCCGCAATTTTAAAAGGTGGTCTCTTGGTAACGCAGTATGTCGATGAAAACTGGTGGACAGCCCCAAACGGCAACTATTCCAACAAGCCAGAAGATTTACTACCGCTCCGGCCGCCAAAACAAAAGACCAGCTTGCACTTTACCCTCTACTACGGCTGGAAGACCAACGCCGACGGCACGACCACGCTCAAAACTCGCAACAGCTGGACAGATAAATGGGCCAACAAAGGGAACGGGGAAGTGGTCTACGAACAATACAAAGATTATTTACAAGAGGGTTGGACAGCAATTGACCGGCCTAATAACTATGAAGAGCTTATGCAAAAAAACATTCGCAAAATTACCCACATTTTAGTACACCACTCCGCGACCGCTGGCCCAACCACCAAGATCGAAGGAATCGACAACGGCCACCGGCTCCGGAATTGGGGTACAGCTGAAAAGCCAATTTACGCCGCCGAAGATTCGCTCGGCTATTACATCCAGTACCACTATTTCATTGACTGGGCCGGGAAAGTAACCAAGACCCGTGAAGACTGGGAGATCGGCTGGCACGGCAATAACGCCAACCCATTTAGTCTTGGTATCTGCCTCGCTGGATGGTTTGACCCCGGGCACGATAAAGGACCATCAGACGCGCAGGTAAAGGCTCTCACAGAGCTTTTAAAGACGCTCTCGACCAAGTATCAGATCAAACCAGAAAACATCGTTCCACACCGCAAATATGCCGATCACGGCAAGATGTGCTACGGCACGCTTCTCTCAGATAGCTGGGCGCGCGATCTGGTGGCTGGCAAAATACAAAAGGAGATTCCATACTTACCCTATTTTGAGAAAAAGGGGAGTGGTATCACAGTATACGACCCGGATACTGATAAAATGATCGGCTTCCGCTCGGGCCGGGCGTTTAAGGCGCTATTTGGTGGTTACGATAAAGTAAAAGTGGTGACAGTCGACACCACAAAAGGAGAAGATTGGATTCGTCCGCTCTCCGAGGAAGTAATTGATATTTTTAAATCTTAGAAAAGTATGGAAATAATCATCGGTGCTCTGGTGAGCGTAATCGTAGAACTTTATAAAATGCTCCAGTACAAATTCAATAAAGAGACCAGCAAGAAAATAATTTACTGTATAGTATTTATACTCGCGCTTGCTTGGACAGCCCTGCGTTATACCAACATGGTTACAGAGGCGGCAGCGCAAGCCATGGTGACTATAATACTTGCGGCTATTGGTACCTACGAGTTGGTAATTAAAAACGCTAAAAAGGCGATAAAATAGTGTAGAAATAAAAAAGCCCGGAGCGCTGATGACCGGGTCTTTTTTAATTAGGGCGTTATTCGATAGTTTCTCCATCGGTGAAGTGTAGGCGAGTGACAAGAGGTAATTTTATTTTTTTTGCAAACTTATAGGAAAATAAATTAAACGAAGCAGAATAGGATTGTCCGGGAGTAATTTTTTCTTGGATTCTTGCAAGAAATCTATTGTCGTCTCCGATACGTTCAGCCGGTTCATCGTAAGCATTGAAAACATAGCCTTCCATATCAAGAGCGTCAATAGTTTTTTTACTTTTATTTTTAAAAGTTACATTAAGATCAGGAGTTCCGATACTATTTTCAACCACTTCTACTTTTGTAATTTCTACGAAATCTGAAGGTTCTGCTTTTTTTTGAGCTGTTGAAGTTGGTGAAGTGGCTAGGGTTGAAGTAGCAGAAATGGTTTTTGCTTTTTGTACAGATTCGTTAACAGAACGGAAAAAAGTAACAATAAATGAAAATAGAAACAAAGCCAATATACCAGTAAGAATCGGATGTCTTGCAAACCAACTCCGCAAATCACTACCGCAATGTAAACATTTTTTTGCTAATTTATCAATTTCACCTCGACATTTCGAGCATTGTTTTTTTGTCTCCTCCATATTTTTGCTGATTTAATTGCTAAAATTTAATAGGCGATATTACCTCTAAAGCCTTAAACTGTCAAATTATAAGCTTATTTTTACCACTACTCAGCAAAAAAATCAAATAAGCCTGTATTTGACAACCTGTACAAAATTTGATTTGATACTCTAAATATTAAATCATTATTTTCATAAATATGAAGAAAAAAGGAGGGTTTTTAGCCAGTTTAGTGCTGACCGTAGTGGCAAGTTTTGGATTGTTCGCCCCGGCGACAATGGCCGCAACTTCGCCCTATTATGTCAACACGTCTAAGGTTGTGGTAAAGAGACCGGCTGCCGCGGTAGTAATCCCGGTTGGAGCGACCGCGCAGTGCAAAGACAACACCTATAGTTTCAGCAAGACTCGGCGCGGCACATGTTCGCATCATGGGGGAGTGAAAAAATGGTTATTATAATATAATAAAAGCCCCGATGTCGGGGCTTTTTTATTACTCTGTTTCTTCGGCTTCCATTTTTTCGTATGCCTTAATAAATTCTTGGTGGTATTTTCTTGCTTGGCTAAGGAGCTCGTGATAACTTTTAACAAAAACTTTTCCCGACTGCCTGTGTGAATCCGCGATTTCTTCCGCTGCAGGACTTGAGGCTATACCTCCACAAACGATAAATACTTCTATCTTCCGACGCTGGGTATTTCCGAAGTGTTTTTCCAAAAAGGCCCTATATTCGATTGCTTGGCGAAGGGTCTTCTCGTTTGCCTTATGCTCGGGTCGCTTTAGTTCAATGACAAAAAGATTTTCGGCAAAATCAACGCACAAAAAATCAAGCCTCCTGTCAGATTCGGGCGTATCGGCCTGTTCAGCAAATTGTGTTTTTAACAGCTCTGAGTAAGTCACTTCGTCTTCGAAATTCATTATTCTTGGATCAAGCAACCAAGGAAAATTTCTTAAAAAATTATGAACTGTGGGAACCTCGCGCGCGTTGGTTTTTATTAATTTATCAAATTCGGTGATTGCCTTCACTCTAACTAAGGCTAATTTATAGAGTTCTCTAGCTTCAATAATTCTCCATTTTTTAAGCAAGGAAACAAGATTTACTATGGTGGCTTCATCATTATCTTCTATATCTTCTGCTAATTCCCTAAAGGACGTAAAACCGAAAGCGTCTTTTATATGTCCAATCAATTCTGCAGTCTTTTCCGAGGAAATATCAGTATTTTCAAGTATAGGCCCGATCATTTTTTTTGCGAGTTTTCTGTCGGCGGCTGGAAGGTCTTCGATCCAAGCGTAAATATCAAATCCTATTTTATCGCTTGCCTCCTTGGTCTTTTTTTCCTTTTTCCTTTTTTTCCAGTCTTGGGCCACATAGTGAAGCATCTCCTGTAAATATTTTCTCAGGTCCTCGCATTCGTCGATTTCCCAGTTTAGAGATTCGCGATTTGTGCCGAGCCTATCATCCCGTGTAGCTTTGGTTTCGTCTATAAAGTCAACTTCCAACCAACCAGTAAGATACGCATGGGCAAAATCTGAGGCACGAACCCCGTAAAACTCGTTTTTGTTGACGAGCTTTTTTCGAGCGACAAGGTAAATACCCCTCATAGCCTCGGGCATGGTTTTTTCTTTTACGCTATAAACTTCTCCTTTTACCTCCGCTTTCCTCGGGTACATTGAATTGAGTGTCGCATCGGGAAAAGTCCATGTAAACTCAATGTCGAGGTCGGCAAAACGCATATCATTCGTTACTGGTTTCGGCTCCGATCCGTTATGGATTACGTTGCAGGAAAAATCCTTATCATATATCAAAAATCTCCGGGCAAGATCAAAGCAGACTTCTTCCGAATCGAAAGGGGATTTTCTTCGCAGATTTTTTAGTTCTATTATCGTACCTTGTTTGAGACCCAATGACTCATCCACGACCAAATGATTGGGGCGGTAAATATTATCCTTGGTGTCTATTATATCTGGAAGGTACATTCGAAACTTGTTCGTGATTCCTTGGGGGGTAGTGGTGGTAACTATAACGTCATCGGCGATGCCAAAAACGGACAATTTACCGATTCCCTTCCGGCCAATAACTTTCCTGCCTCCAGCTGTTATATCGCTCGGTTCGTCTACGCGTTTATTTCTTCCGATCTTAAGAAACTTTTTATTAATATCTTCTTTTGTCATTCCGAATCCCGTGTCGGTTATCTTTATATATTTTTCTCCCTGATCGTTCATTTCGATGACGATCGAGGGGGCATCAGCATCGTAAGCGTTGGCGACTATTTCTCCTAATACCGGAGGAAGCTTTGAGTACATCGAAATGCCCAAGTGTTGTATGGTATTCATGTCGAACTCCATCCGTAAGTCTTGCGAATCAGTCATAATTTGTTTTTAGATAGGAAATGATATTTAGAGCCTGTTTTTTAATGAACTCGGGAGGCAGAGCGTTACCAATCATTAGTGCGACTGGCTGCCGACCGTTAGTAAGTGGGAAATAGTAATCCTTGGGGAAGGTTTGCAATAAGGCAGCCTCGCGCAACGTAATTGCTCTGTCCTGTTCTGGATGAAGGAAACGTCCCTTGGAGGGGCTGATACAGCCGCCCGTTATGGTTGGTGACACATCACCCCACGACATACGTCCGTACACGTCCTTGAAACCGTCGGGATTTCTTTTGTGGCAGGGGAGAACATACTCATCTGGCAGGCTTGTCCGGCTGCCGCCGTTCTTGGGTATAAGACTGATCATTTTTTGTATTTTTTCTGTGCGGGATTCCTTGAGATCGTGAAGTGGGTCATTACTCTTTCCGGGCTCCTGCAGCCAACCGATCGCTTCTTTTACGGTAATTCTTTTTTCGTTTTTCATCGTGAACGGAATTGCTCCTTTGAGACCGCATAGCAATATCATGCGTCGCCGGCGCTGAGGGACGCCATAATCTGCGACATTGAGTACGGTCGGGGATTGGCCCGCGTCATAACCGAGCTCCGTTAGTTCCTTTACGAGCCGTGTCATTCTTCTGTTCTCTGCGAGTGCTGGTACGTTTTCCATCATGACGGTTTTCGGTCGGAGTTCCCTTACTAGCCTAAGGTAATCGAATACAAGGTCGTTACGTTTATCTTTCACTTCTTTTGAATTGTGTGTCCGGATAGAGGAAAAGCCCTGACATGGCGGACAGCCCGCGAGCAGATCAAGCTCTCCTTTTTTGAGCGATAATTCCTTCAGTATTTCGGCTCCGTTAAGTTTTCTGATATCTATTTCCCAAAGATGGACGTCAGAATGATTCACGCGATACGTCTCGGAAGCGAGCGCATCGATCTCGACGGCCCCGACCACGTCGAAGCCTGCTTTTTTCAGGCCAAGCGTCAGCCCCCCACACCCAGAAAAAAGGTCTATCGCTTTTGGTTTGCTCATATATATTAAAAATTTTTTGTTTTTATGAAATCGTGAAGGGTAAAAATCTTTTTTATATTTACGGTGATATTTTACCTCTTGCGAACCAAAACGTAAAGCTGGCAGTACTTCATGCTGAACATCAAAAAAAGAGATAAAATATTTATAAAATCTTTACTCCCATGTCTACCCCAACAGGACTTGACGGATAAATTGCCGTTTTGGTAGGGCCGATAGAAATGTATCTTTATTTTATGTAAATTTTATTTGACAAATTTTAGCTAAACTAAGCCATTTTTTATCCACACATTTACTTGACGGCTGCCACTATATTTTGATAAGGTCGGCTGTTACAGATCGATCAGTAACCAAAAATTAAATTTATTCACTCATGATCCGTACCCAATCGGGTCGCCCTTTCTGAGGAGCTATGAGATGAGTGGAAGAAGAAACGGCAAACTGGTATACTTACCACGTCGGCTTATTATTTGTTGCACAAAAATAAACCGCCAGAAACCGTCTCTTACCTTCTGCTGGACCTCATAGCTCAGTGGGGGGAACTATAAGAGACGGTTTTTTATTATGCAATTATCATATTACTTCGAGCCATACCTAGCTTACATATCAGCCAAGGGAAGAACGCAAAAAACAGTACATGAACACCGTCGTTTTTTGGTAGGTCCAATTACAGAAGCGGTGGGCGGTAAAGATTTAATGGAATTGAGAAAAGTGGATAGTGCGCTAATTGAAAGCGCCGGACGCAGATATGGAGAATACGGAGCGCAGCGTTCTATTGTTACCTTGCGTCGATTGCTCAATTATATAGAGGACAGGGGAGAGGAAACACCTTTTTCTTGGCGAGATTTGCAACTTCCTAAAGTGCCGCGACGAATAGCCGAATCATTGGAAAAGGATGAGTTAGAAGGGGTGATGGCTTCTTTTAATACCGCCACGACCATCGGCCTACGCACGCGCGTACTTTATGAGTTCATGTTTACCGCAGGGCTTCGTATTTCCGAAGCGCTTAATATTAAAGGCAACGACATTGATATTGAAAAAAAGGAAATTCATATCATAAACGCAAAAACTAAGGAGCAAGAAATTGTTTATTTAACCGATCGTTGTCTGTATTGGCTGAAAGAATACCTTAACCGGCGCACTGATATATACGATTATATATTTACTAGCACGTATGGAAAGCTTAGCCCCGGGGCCGCTCGTAGAAATCTTCAAGCTTTTACCAAAGGACTTGGTATAAAAAAGCACTTGAAGCCTCATCTTTTCCGGAAAACCTTTACCACCACCTTGCTAAGAGAAAAAGTAAATATTAAGGATGTACAACATCTCTCTCGACATAAGAGCGAACGTACTACTTTGCGGTATTATGCGGCAGTGAACTTTGCCAGTGCCAAATTAGAACATCAAAGAGTGATGGATGTCTTTGTTGCGCCAGTTATGCCCACCCCATCCGTTGACACTGTTGAGGTTACAAACTATACTACCCCCATAATTACACCACTATGGGAAGAAAACGCAATGAAAAACGTAATGAGGAACTGGTCAAACGGCACAAAGCCGGTTGGAGTTTTGGCCAACTTAGCGAACACTACCGCATAGACAAGCGAGCTGCTTGGGAAATTTACCAGCGCGATCAGAATTTATACGAATTATCCGCAGAAGAAAAGAAAGTGTATAGCCGTTGAGGTTATCCACTTTTTTATTACTTGACACATCGTTGAGGATAAAATATACTAATAACACGAACGCACTTTGACAATTAGAAAATTGTTAAAGTATAGGTGAATTTGATAGTCGCAAACCTTACAAACGAACACCACAGTGGAGCAAACGTTAATCTCTGTATCGTTACAATCCGTTAGTAAAGCACTACTAACGGATTTTTTAATTAAAAAAACAACCTTGTAAAAGTTGTTTTTTATGATGGCCGAGGTATTTCACTCGGCCAGTAGTGGGAGGCAGGACTCCCGTTGATGGTTACGGCTTTTTTATTTTTGCGTCTCGACGAATGTCAGAGAAGCAGTAAGGGAATTGTTGGCTACTGCCCGCCGTCGACGCCGTTCATGGCGTTCAGGGCCGCCTGGCAGGCGGCCTTGGCCGTGGCTTCGTCCGAGTCCGTGCTCGGCTTGCAGTAGGCCGACGTGGACACCGGGGCCGGTTTGCAGCAGACCCGGAATTCCCCTCGCTTCAGCGAGGGGGATTCCGGGTAAAAAAGCTCAGGGAACCGAGCGGCGCAAACGCCGTCGGTGGGGCTCTGCGGCCCGTCCTTCGAGGACGAAGGGCACCCGCCGCCATTGCCCCCGTTCAAGACGGGGTGGCCCTCAGGGAAGTAGAATCCGCAGGAAGCCAGGAGAACGCCGAGAACGCCGAGAATTTTATATTTCTTCATGTTCAAACTCCTTGGACAACCGCGGCACACAGGCTCGCGGGGCAAAACAACTATATTAAATAGGTGATATGCCCCAGAAACCTATGTCAAAAATATTCGTCAATTCATATTTACAAAGAACAAACAACTCACTATAGCAAAGAGAGAGAGATTTTGCAAGCCCTAAGCTGTGAATAAAATAAAAAATGGCTAAAATTAGCCAAAATTAAGACTACTCCATATTTTCTTAAAAATATAAGTACGCTATTTTTTCTTTTTACTAAATAGTCTATACTACAGCGTAATATGTACACTCACAGTCAAATTCAATCTCTACACTTAAGGTTAAAAACACTATTTTCTGGCAGCCAAGTATGGTTGGGAGGCAGTTATCTCTATGGCGAAGCCCACGAGACTAGCGATCTTGATTTTTATGTTATATCGAGTTTCCCGTGGCGAATTTTTTGGCAACGCCAGCATTTTGCCGCCTCAATTGTGGCTCTAAAAAATGAATTTATAATTTCAAAATTAAATATATTTGTAACCCCAAAAATCTTTTTTCGTTTGGGCTGGTATTATATCTATGGACAAGATGACACTGGATTAATATACAAATCCAAACTTAATCCAAAAATAATTTTTCGTAATTGTATTAAACTGGCTTATTTTCATTATTTGGCATTATTACGAGGCGGAAGCGACACTGAAAAAACTATTTCCTTTTTAAAATCTATCAAACAATTGACAGTGGCACATATTATTTTATTTTCCCATAACCCCATTGAACCACTGTTTTCGGTAAAAAATATTCTCACGCAATTAGCCTCGAACCAAGATCCGGATTGGAAAAAAATTTTAACTGTTTTGTCAAAATTTAATGATAATAATTCGATGGAACAAATCAGCGAGTATGAAATTATATTAGGCAGACTAATAAGAGATGTTCATCAAAAAGGTAGGCACTGGCTTGGTTTCTCTTTATCAAACTATATTATCTATAATTTACGTTTTGTGCTTAAGGGGGAAATGAAGTTTTTACGCTCCAATCCAGATGAATTAATTTTGCGAGAAGTGACTAAAACCATAAATTCTAGTGAAAACATTGAAAATGCTTATAACAATATTCGTCAAGTAATTTTTCCAGCTCTCATAATTTAATAACGAGCGCATTGACCACGCTTACACTTTACATTATTATTAAAGAAATTTTAGATAGCGATTATATCTTATGCCTAATGAAGTAATTTTTGATATTGAGACGCAGAATACCTTTGCTGATGTTGACAATGATTTTAAAAAGCTCAAAGTTTCAGTGGTATCGGTCTATCGTTACGAAACTAATGCCTACGAAAGTTTTACCGAATCGGAACTTGGTAAACTCTGGCCCATTTTGGAACGAGCGGACCGGATAATCGGGTATAACAGTGAACACTTCGATTTGCCGGTACTTAATAATTACTATTTGGGTGATCTGCAGCAATTACCACATCTCGATTTACTCAAGAAAATTAAAGAAAGCCTGGGCATTCGTCTCAAACTAGATGATGTAGCCAAAGCTACTCTCGATAACGTCAAAAAAAGTGCCGAAGGATTGCAAGCCATCCGCTGGTGGAAAGAAGGCAAAATCGATGAAATAAAAAAATACTGCGAGCAAGATGTGCTGGTCACCAAAGAAGTGTATGAATTCGGTCGTGATAATCGACAGCTGTTTTATAAAACACTAACCAACGAAGTATTGCCCTTTGCGGTTGATTTCAGTTTTCCCAAAAATATCGGTGGAGGCGCAACCAAAAAAGCCATCAACTTAACCCTGCCGTTTTAACTCTATGCCCGCCACTGAATCACCAAAGAGACTGGTGTATCTAGATCATGCCGCTACTACTCCGACAGACCCTAGAGTAGTAGAAGCAATGTTACCATTTTTCGCGAACTCTTTTGGCAACCCCTCCGCTCTGTACAGCCTGGGTCAAGAAGCACAGCAAACACTTCGCGACTGCCGTAAACGAGTGGCTACTATACTGGGAACTAACCCAGATTCTATTATTTTTACCAATGGTGGCAGCGAATCAGACAACCTTGCCATCTACGGCCTGGCACGCGCTCATGAGCAGCACGGGAAGCATATCATCACCCTCGCTATCGAACATCACGCCGTACTCCATCCGCTTAATGATCTCCACGAGGCTGGATTTGAAATTACCTATATTGAAGTCGATAAAACAGGTGGTGTTGATCCCAAAAAAATAATCCAAGCTATACGACCCGACACAATTCTGATCTCAATCATGTATGCGAATAACGAAATCGGAACGATCGAGCCGATAGGCGAAATAGGTAAAGAACTGTTGAAATACCGTAAAGAAAAGGGGAGTGCGTATCCGTATTTTCATACGGATGCCTGCCAAGCTGCGGGGTACTTAGATTTGAATGTCGAACGACTCCACGTGGACTTGATGACGATAAACGGCAGCAAAATGTATGGCCCCAAAGGATCAGGAATTTTGTATATTCGTAAAGGCACCAGGATTGAACCGCTTGTCCGGGGAGGCAGCCAAGAATTCGGCAAGCGAGCTGGCACAGAAAATATTCCGGGAATCGTAGGGTTTACCAAAGCCCTAGAGCTCGCTGAGCTATCCAAAGAAACCGAAACCAAGCGCCTGCGGGATGTATGCGCCTACTTTTGGGAAGAACTGCAAAAAAATTGTACCGGTCTTATTTGGCACGGCCCTGTAATCGGGACTGATAGATTGCCCAACAATCTTAATATTGCTTTCTCTGGTGTTGATGGCCAGATGTTACTACTTTATCTCGATAACGTCGGTATTATGTGTTCAACAGGCTCGGCCTGTACTGCCCGCTCTACCGAGGCATCACATGTGCTCACCGCGATTGGAACAAGCCTTGTGGAATCCAAATCAACCCTGCGTTTCTCGCTGGGGCATGGCACTACCATTAGCGACATTGATTACACCGTAGAACAGGTAACACGACTGGTCAGCCTTCTTCGTTCTTTACCCGCCGCGTAAGACAATATCCGTATTCCGAACTCTTGGCTTTTTTAATGATTTTTGCTAGAATAAGGCTATGTCTAGCGGAACTTTATCTATTATTGCAACACCAATCGGCAATCTCGACGACATTACCGCGCGTGCTTTGCATACTCTGAAAACTGTAGACTGCATACTATGCGAAGATACCCGGGTTACACGCAACCTGTTGGAACATTTTGGTATTTCCACCCCGATCGAAAGTTATCACCACCACAGTGATGCGAAAAAAATAAAAAATATTATCGAGCTTCTAAATAATGGAAAAAATTTAGCACTGGTAACTGACGCCGGTACCCCTGGCATCAGTGATCCCGGAAATGAGTTAATTAGCCATTTGACCACCAAAGGCATACAAATCATCCCAATTCCCGGCGCGTGCGCCGCTATCGCGGGTTTGAGTGTTTCTGGCTTTCCGACTGATAAATTTATTTTCTTGGGTTTTCCTCCACACAAAAATAAACGGCAAAAATTTTTTAAAGAAGCGGCGGCTTCTGAACATACGGTGGTTTTTTATGAATCTGGACACCGTATAAAAAAATGTTTGAGTGAATTGCAGGCTGTTTTAAAACCCAACCAAAAAGTGGTAGTAGGCCGCGAACTTACTAAAAAATTTGAAACCATTTATCGCGGCACAATTGAGCAGATCATAGAGCAAATGACTGATGAACGTGGAGAATTTGTGATTGTTGTTTCAACCTAAAGTTAATATTTTTCGTACTATGAAAGAATCCAGCACTTTTTTTATCACCACCGCCATTCCCTACGCCAACGCCGAACCGCATATCGGTTTTGCCTTAGAAATTCTCTACGCCGATGTCATGGCTCGATACCAGCGCCTTCTCGGCAAAGAAGTTTATTTTTTGACCGGCACGGATGAACATGGCCAAAAAGTGCTTAAAACCGCCCGTGAATTCGGTTTGACCGCCGAAAACTACGCGGAAAAAATGTCTGCGCTATACCAAAACTTAGCGGATCAATGGAATATTACTAATAATGATTTTATCCGCACCACCGAAGCGCGACATATCGAGGGAGCCCAAAAATTTTGGCAGGCGGTAGAAAAAACTGGTGATATCTACAAAAAGTCCTATACCGGCCTCTATTGTGTCGGCTGCGAATCATTCAAAACCGAGAAAGATTTAGTAGACGGTAAGTGTGTGGATCATCAGCGAGTACCGGAGCTCTTGACCGAAGAAAATTATTTTTTCCGCCTATCACGCTATCAGGAGCCTTTGGAATTTTTATTCGAGCAAAACCCTCAGTTCGTCTACCCAGAGAGCAAGTTCCACGAAATGCAAAATATGCTGAAAAGTGGTTTAGAAGATGTCAGCATCTCACGCGTAGCCGAAAAATTACCGTGGGGCGTGCCGGTGCCTGGAGACCCGACTCAGGTGATGTATGTCTGGTTCGATGCGCTTACCAACTATATTACGGCCCTGGGCTATGGCTCGGATAATGAATCATTGCTGCAAAAATTTTGGCCCGGAGTTAACATGGTCGGCAAAGAAATTAATCGCTTTCACTCGCTGTTGTGGCCAGCCATGCTCATGAGCGCAGGCGTAGAAATCCCTGCGCAAATTGCCGTCCATGGTTGGATTACGGTAGACGGCCAAAAAATGAGTAAAACCATCGGCAACGTAATCAATCCGCTAGAGTTGGTAGAGAAGTATCCGCTCGAAGCGGTACGCTATTTCTTGATGCGCGAAATTCCTTTTGATAACGATGGTGATTTTTCACATACCAAATTCCAGGAACGATACAACGGTGATCTGGCCAACGGTATTGGAAATTTAACCAATCGCGTCTTAACCATGATCGAAAAATACAGTGATGGGCTAGTACCCAAAGTGACCGATGTTAATCAGGGCTTAATTGATTATCTATCAAAAACCGTCTGGCCCAGTTATACCAGCGCTATGGAACGCTGGCGTTTTGATTTAGCCCTCGAGGCCACCAGTAAATTTATAACCTATTGCGATCAATTAATTTCCGATGCCGAACCCTGGAAACTGGCCAAAGCAGGGGAGAGTGTAAAAGTGAATAATCTGCTCTACCATTTGGCCGAAGGATTACGCCATATTGCGATTATGATCTGGCCCGTAATGCCCGAAACATCCGAAAGAATTATTTCCCAGCTTGGCCTCGATGTAGCCGTAGAATTAAAAAAGTCACTAACAGATTTGCAGCAATGGGTAGAGTTGGTGGTAGGGAATAACATTGCCAAACAAAACATGCTATTTCCACGCTTAGACAACAAAACCAACGAAATACTTAAATAACTTTATTTTTATTAACTAACAAGGAGTATGGCCACAGCTGATATAATTATATTAGGGACAATACTATTATTTGGAATTTTGGGATTCCGGACCGGACTGATTCATGCACTTGGAGCGCTGGCCGGAACTATCCTGGGTATTTACCTGGCCGGCCATTACTACGAAGCCCTCGCGATTAAATTAATTCAATTTACCGATTGGAATCCAAATTTCGCAAAAGTGCTGGTTTTTGTCTTGCTATTTTTCATTATCAACCGTCTAATAGGGGTAGCTTTCTGGATAGCAGGAAAGTTATTCAGCATCGTGGCCGCAGTGCCATTCCTGCATTTAATCGACGAATCTTTGGGTGCTGTCTTGGGAGTATTAGAAGGGTTAATTTTAGTAGGAATTGCGATATTTTTTATTACCAAATTTCCCCCGAATTCCACAGTGATGAGTGGGCTTGATAAATCTAAATCTGCGCCGCACGTTGTTAGTTTCAGCAAATTCTTGTGGCCACTGCTACCCGATAGCGTCGTGAATTTAGTTAATGAATTTTCTGGGTTCTCGTTACCAAAAACATTTGGCATGCCGACAAATTTAAAATTACCTCCTGGTATTACGTTTCCCAAAGATGTCAATGAACTTAAAAATTTTAAGTTACCCGCTAGCTTGATGCCGCTAAAAGACACCTCAGGGAAGGCGGCATCTTCTACTATATAATTTAAGATATAACACATTTTCGTATAGTACATAATTCACATTAATTCATTAAATTATTGAGTATGAACACCATTACCAACAGAGGATTAATTATATTCGGCCTTATTCTAGGAATATCTCTGGTAACAGTTGGTGCTACCGGAGCACACGTCTTTTATACCAGCAAAACGTTAGATCAAACCATCAACGTTACTGGTTCGTCTGAACAGATAATTACTTCTGATACAGCAAAATGGCGCAGCAGCTTTTCACGATCTGCCGGCGTAGATAATCTTAAGGACGCATACGCGGGTCTTAAAAATGACTTGCAGCAGGTGGCCACCTACTTTAAACAAAACGGAATTCCGGATTCCGCTATCACGATCAATCCAATTGCCGTATTTCCAGTGTATCAACAGGGGTCATATGGGCCTGGCGGCTCAATAGTTGGGTATACACTTACTCAAACTGC